>CALMMY010000048.1 GCA_937868695.1 uncultured Comamonadaceae bacterium | reverse complement strand
ATCAACGTGCTGACCATGTTCGGCATGGTGCTGGTGATCGGCATCGTGGTGGACGATGCCATCGTGGTGGTGGAAAACGTCGAACGCATCATGAGCGAGGAAGGCCTGTCTCCCCGCGATGCCACCAAAAAAGCCATGGGCCAGATTTCGGGGGCCATCGTGGGCATCACAGTGGTGCTGATTTCGGTGTTCTTGCCGCTGGCGTTTTTCAGCGGGGCGGTGGGCAACATTTACCGCCAGTTTGCGGCGGTGATGGGGGTGTCCATCGCGTTCTCGGCGTTTTTTGCGCTGTCGCTCACGCCCGCCCTGTGTGCGTCGCTGCTCAAGCCGGTGGAGGCCGGGCACCACCATGCCAAAACGGGTTTCTTTGGCGGCTTCAACCGGGGCTTTGCCCGCACGGCCAAAGGTTATGAAGGCTGGCTGGCCAGGCTGCTGCCCCGTGCCGGGCGCAGCCTGGTGATTTATGCCGCCATCGTGGGGGCCGCTGCGGTGGTGTACCTGCGCCTGCCCACCTCGTTCTTGCCCAACGAAGACCAGGGCAACCTGCTGGTGAACGTGCAGTTGCCGCCCGGTGCCACCCAGGAGCGCACCCGTGCCGTGATGGAGCAGGTGGAAGGTTTCATGCTCAAGCAGCCCGAGGTGCAGAGCATGGTGGGCGTGCTGGGTTTCAGCTTTTCGGGCCAGGGCCAGAACGCTGCCCTGGCGTTTGTCACGCTGAAAGACTGGAGCGAACGCACAGGGCCTGCCAGCAGCGCCCAGGCCGTGGCTGGCCGCGCGTTTGGTGCGCTGGCAGGCGTGCGCGATGCGTTCATCTTTCCGCTCAGCCCGCCCCCCATTCCTGAGCTGGGCTCGGCATCGGGCTTCAGCTTCCGGCTGCAAGACCGGGGTGGTCTGGGCTTCGAAGCCCTGATGGCCGCCCGCAACCAGTTGCTGGGCATGGCTTCCAAAAGCCCGGTGCTGACGCAGGTGCGCCCCGATGGCCTGGAACCCGCGCCGCAGTTGCAACTCGATATCGACCGCGACAAAGCCGCCGCCCTGGGTGTGGGCTACGACAGCATTGCCACCACCCTGGCCACCGCGCTGGGCTCGGCGTATGTGAACGACTTTCCCAACGCTGGCCGCTTGCAGCGCGTGGTGGTGCAGGCCGATGCCCCGGCCCGCATGCAACCCGACGACCTGCTGCGCCTGACGGTGAACAACAGCAAAGGCCAGGTGGTGCCGTTCTCGGCCTTTGCCAGCACCCGCTGGGTGCTGGGCCCCATGCAGACCGTGCGCTACAACGGCTACCCCGCCATGCGCATCAGCGGCAGCGCGGCAGCTGGCTACAGCACGGGTGACGCAATGGCCGAGATGGAAAAGTTCGCCGCCCAACTGCCGCAGGGCTTTGGCTTCGAATGGACGGGCCAGTCGCGCGAAGAAAAGCTGGCCGGGGCACAGGCCTATATCGTCTATGCCTTTGCCATTCTGGCGGTGTTTCTGTGCCTGGCCGCGCTGTACGAGAGCTGGACCATCCCGCTGTCGGTGATTCTGGTGGTGCCGCTGGGTGTGGTGGGCGTGCTGCTGGCCACGCTGATGCGGGGCTACGCCAACGATGTGTACTTCCAGGTCGGGCTGATCACCATCATCGGGTTGTCGGCCAAGAACGCCATTCTGATCATCGAGTTCGCCAAAGACCTCCAGGCCGAGGGCAAGAGCGTGGTGGCCGCCGCACTGGAGGCGGCCCACCTGCGGTTCAGGCCCATCGTCATGACATCGCTGGCCTTCACCATGGGTGTGTTGCCGCTGGCTCTGGCCAGTGGCGCGGGCTCGGCCAGCCAGCGTGCCATCGGCACCGGCGTGATCGGCGGCATGCTCACCGGCACCATCCTGGCGGTGGTGTTTGTGCCGGTCTTTTTTGTGGTGGTGCGCAGCCTGTTCAAGGGCAGCGCACGCCAGCAGGCGCTGTACCGCGAGCACGCCGAACACCTGGGGATTCAGAAACATGACTGACCATCTGTCCATGCACACCGCCACACGCGCCCACCCCGGTGCCCGCCGTGCCTGGCCCGCACTTCCAGCCTGGGTGGCCGTTGGCCTGCTGGCCGGCTGCTCGCAGTTCCAGCCTTATGAGCGCCCGGCCATGCCCTTGCCATCCAGCTGGCCGGTGGCCCCAGCCGCTTTGCCTGTGGCCAGTGCGACCACCAACGCCGCCGCTGCCACCGACCCGTCCGCTGTAACTGCCCCTGCTGCCTGGTCAGCCCTGGTGACAGACCCTGCGCTGCGCACCCTGGTCGAGCAGGCCTTGCAGAACAACCGCGATGCCCGCATCGCCAGCTTGCAGGTGGCCCAGGTGCGCGCCCAGTACCAGATTCGCGACGCGGCCCGCTGGCCCACCATCAATCTGGGCCTGACCGGCAGCCGCCAGACCGTGGGCGAGAACGAGCCCATCAAAAGCACGCTCACCGGCGGATTGCAGGTGGCGGGCTGGGAGCTGGACTTGTTCGGTCGCGTCGAGAGCCTGAAGGAAGTGGCCCTGGCCCAGTACCTGGCCAGCGAGGAAACGCGCCGCAGCACCCACCTCAGCCTGGCGGCGGCGGTGGTGAGTGGTTGGCTCAACCTGCAAGCCAGCGATGCCCTGCTGGCCCTCACCCGCCAGACTCTGGCCAGCCGGGAAGAGGCGTTGCGCCTGACGCAACTGCGCTTGCGGCACGGGGCGGCTTCCGCGCTCGATTTGCGCCTGGCCGAATCGCTCACCGAATCGGCCAGGGTGGCCCTGGCCCAGCAGCAGCGCCAGCGCATGCTGGATCGCCATGCCCTGGCCTTGCTGGTGGGGCAGCCGGTGGATCAGCCCTTGCCTGAGGCGGCAACAGGCACCCCGGATGCGCCCGATGCAGCCTGGCAGGCGCTGGCCGATGTGCCGGTGGGCGTGCCTTCCACGGTGTTGCTGAACCGGCCCGACATCCGTGCCGCCGAGCAGCAACTGGCGGCGGCGCAGGCCCAGATGGGCGCGGCACGGGCCGCATTTTTCCCCCGCGTGTCACTGACGGCGAGCGTGGGTTCGGCCAGCAGCGAGTTGTCCGGGCTGTTCAAGGGCGGCACCTGGGGCTGGGCATTGGCTCCGCAGGCATTGCTGCCCATTTTTGACGGCGGAGCCAACCGGGCCGGGCTGGAGAGCGCACAGGCCGGGCGCGACCTGGCACTGGCCCAGTACGAAAAAGCCATCCAGGTGGCCTTCAGGGAGGTGAACGATGCGCTGGCCAGCCGGGGCACGCTGGAGGCCCAGCTGACAGCCCAGCAGGGGCTGGTGCAGGCCGAGGCTGAGCGGCTGCGGCTGTCGGAGCTGCGCCTGCGCCAGGGTGTGGCCAGCCAGCTGGAGGTGCTGGATGCCCAGCGCAGCCTGTTCGCTGCCCGTCAGGCACTGTTGCAGGTGCGGTTTGCGCTGGCCCAGAACCGGGTTGCCCTGTTCAAGGCCACCGCAGGCATCTGACAAAAACCATGGCTGCCTGTGCTGATGGATAAAGCACAGGCAGCGTGATTGCCGTTTATCCGACCAGGCGAGTCAATGCTTCCTGGTACTTGGCGGCGGTTTTGGTGATCACGTCTCTGGGCAGGTGGGGGGCCGGGGCGGTTTTGTCCCAGCGCACGCCGCCGGTGGTGGCGGTGTCCAGCCAGTCGCGCAGAAACTGCTTGTCGTAGCTGGGTGGGTTGCTGCCCTCCTGGTAGCTGTCGGCAGGCCAGTAGCGCGAGGAATCGGGGGTCAGCACCTCGTCCATCAGCACCAGGGTGCCGTCGGTGTCCAGGCCGAACTCGAACTTGGTGTCGGCAATGATGATGCCCTTGGCCAGCGCAATCTCTGCCGCCGCGCTGTACAGGCGGATGGAAATGTCGCGGATGCGGGTGGCCAGGTCCAGGCCGATCATCTCCACCGTGCGCTCGAAGGTGATGTTTTCGTCGTGCTCACCCACGGCTGCTTTGGCGGCGGGGGTGTAGATGGGCGCAGGCAGCTTGCTGGCGTTGTTCAGGCCTTCGGGCAGAGGCACGCCGCACACGCTGCGGCTGGCCTGGTATTCCTGCCAGCCGCTGCCGGCCAGGTAGCCGCGCACCACGGCTTCCACGGGAATGGGTTGCAGGCGCTTGACCAGCATGGAGCGACCCTGCACCTGCCGCACTTCGGCGGGGGTGACCACGCTTTCGGGCGCATCGCCGGTCAGGTGGATGGGGCAGATGTTCAGGCCATTGGGGCCGAGCTTGTCGAACCAGAACAGCGCCATTTTGGTCAGCAACTCGCCTTTGCCGGGAATGGGCTCGCCCATGATCACGTCGAACGCGCTGATGCGGTCGGAGGCCACCATCAGGATGCGGTCGTTGCCCACTGCGTAGTTGTCGCGCACCTTGCCACGGGCCAGCAGGGGCAGGGAGGTGAGGGCGGAGGTGTGCAGGGCGGTGGATGGCTTGGTCGTCATGTTCTTGGCAGCGGATGTGAGACGAAAAAAAACCCGTTGGCCTGAGTGTGCTCAGTCAACGGGCCGGGCGGATGGAAACCGGCGGGCCAATTATCGCAACACCCGCCCAGGCCTGGTGGCTTGGGGCAGGGTGCGCGTTGGCCTTACTTCACCAGCTGGGCCAGTTCGCCGTTGGCGTAGCGGGCGGCCATCACGCTCAGGCTGTCGCCCTTGATTTTGGGGCCCTGGCCTTCGCAGCCGAATTCCAGGTAGCGTTGTTTGCAGATCTGCTTGGCTGCTTCGCGGGCGGGTTTGAGCCATTCGCGGGCATCGAACTTGTCTGGGTTTTCAAACATGAACTTGCGCACCGCGCCGGTCATGGCCAGGCGGATGTCGGTGTCGATGTTGATTTTGCGCACGCCGAACTTGATGGCTTCCTGGATTTCTTCCACGGGCACGCCGTAGGTTTCCTTCATCTTGCCGCCGTACTGGTTGATGATGGCCAGCAGGTCTTGCGGCACGCTGGAGCTGCCGTGCATCACCAGGTGGGTGTTGGGGATGCGGGCGTTGATTTCCTTCACGCGCCAGATGGCCAGAATGTCGCCGGTGGGCTTGCGGCTGAACTTGTATGCGCCGTGGCTGGTGCCGATGGCAATGGCCAGCGCGTCGAGCTGTGTGGCCTTCACGAACTGGGCGGCTTCTTCGGGGTCGGTCAGCATCTGGCTGTGGTCCAGCTTGCCTTCAGCGCCCACGCCGTCTTCTTCACCGGCATCACCGGTTTCGAGGTTGCCCAGGCAGCCCAGCTCGCCTTCCACGGTCGCGCCGATTTTGTGCGCCATGGCCACCACTTTTTGGGTGACTTCCACGTTGTAATCGAACGATGAGGGGGTCTTGCCGTCCGTCATCAGCGAGCCGTCCATCATCACCGAGCCAAAGCCCAGGTTCAATGCGCCCTGGCAAATCTCGGGGCTGGTGCCGTGATCCTGGTGCATCACCAGTGGGATGTGGGGATAGGCTTCGCAGGCGGCCTGGATCAGGTACTTGATGAAGTGCTCGCCCGCGTACTTGCGTGCGCCCGCGCTGGCTTGCAGGATGACGGGTGCGCCCACCTCGTCGGCAGCGGCCATCACGGCCTGCACCTGCTCCAGGTTGTTGACGTTGAAGGCCGGAATGCCGTAGCCGTTGACCGCTGCGTGGTCAAGCAGTTCGCGCATGGAAACGAGTGCCATGAATATCCCCTAGTGAGTTGGTAACTGGTTGGTAACTGAAGGAATTTTAGCGGTCACCTGCTGACACAGGACAAACAGACCACGCAATGCGCTCAGCTAAGCCCCCGACCAGCCCGGCTGGGACACCATCAGGCAGCGCGGCATATCTTGAGCATGTTGGTGCCGCCGGGCGCTCCCATCGGTTCACCGCAGGTGATGGCGTACAGGTCGCCGCTGCTGAGTGCGCCCTTGGATTTCAGGCGGGCTTCGGCCATTTGGAGGGCGGTGTCGCGGTCGGTGCTGGTGGCTTCCAGCATCAGCGGGCGCACGTTGCGGTACAGCGCCATCTTGCGCTGGCTGGACTTCTGGCTGGTCAGCGCATAGATGGGGATGCCCACGTTCTGGCGGCTCATCCACAGCGCGGTCGAGCCGGATTCGGTCAGCGCCACAATGGCCTTGGCACCCAGGTGGTAAGCCGTGAACAGCGCACCCATCGCAATGGACTGGTCGATGCGGTCAAAAATCTTGCCGGCAAAGCTGGCATCCAGGTCGAGGTGGCTGGCCTGCTCGGCCACCCGGCAGATGTTGGCCATTTCCTTCACGGTTTCGAGGGGGAAGCGGCCTGCGGCGGTTTCGGCGCTCAGCATCACGGCATCGGTGCCGTCGAGCACGGCATTGGCCACGTCGCTCACTTCGGCGCGGGTGGGCACGGGAGCCAAAATCATGCTTTCCATCATCTGCGTGGCGGTGATGGCCACCTTGTCGTATTCCCGTGCCAGTTTGATCATGCGTTTTTGCAGGCCGGGCACGGCGGCATTGCCCACTTCCACGGCCAGGTCGCCCCGCGCCACCATGATGCCGTCGCTGGCTTTGAGGATGTTTTCCAGCTCGGGAATGGCTTCGGCGCGTTCGATCTTGGCAATCAGGCCGGGGCGGTGGCCATCGGTGCTCGACATGTTGCACAGGTGGCGGGCCAGCTCCATGTCGGTGGCGTTTTTGGGGAAGCTGACGGCCACGTAGTCGGCCTTCAGGGCCATGGCGGTGCGGATGTCTTCGGTGTCTTTCACGGTCAGGGCCGGTGCGGTCAGGCCACCGCCCTGTTTGTTGATGCCCTTGTTGTTGGACAGCTCACCACCCATCACCACGGTGGTGAACACGGCGGCACCCTTGACGCTGTCCACCTTCAGCACGATCAGGCCGTCGTTGAGCAGCAGCACGTCACCGGGTTTCACGTCGCGGGGCAGCTCTTTGTAGTCCAGGCCCACACCGGCTTCGTCACCCAGCTCGGTGCGCGAGGCATCGAGCACAAACGGCAGGCCGTTTTCCAGCATCACCTTGCCGTTGGCAAACTTGCCGACGCGGATTTTGGGGCCTTGCAAGTCGGCCATGATGGCCACTTCGGTGCCCGCGCGCTGGGCGGCGGCCCGCACCATGTTGGCCCGGTCAATGTGATCCTGGGCGCTGCCGTGCGAGAAGTTGAGGCGCACCACGTTCACGCCAGCGCGGATCATGGCTTCCAGAATTTCGGGGGTGTTGGATGCGGGGCCAAGGGTGGCCACAATTTTGGTTGCGCGGGGCATGGGGTGGGGTCTCCGGTCTGTCATTGCGGTCGGGTGACCGGCAAAATTGGTAATTTGGTTTCATTATCGGCTTGATCTGTTACCAGCCAGTTACGTGGCATCAGCCGTCCGCGTTCTGAGCAGCCAGAGGTGT
>CALMMY010000047.1 GCA_937868695.1 uncultured Comamonadaceae bacterium | reverse complement strand
GGCCCGGTGCTGGTGCTGCTGCACGGGTTTCCGCAAACGCATGTGATGTGGCACCGCGTGGCGCAGGCGCTGGCCGACCGTTTCTTCATCGTGATGCCCGACCTGCGCGGCTACGGCGACTCGGCCCTCAAACCCGGCGTGGCCGAGCTGCCCGACCACAGCCAGCACAGCAAACGGGCGATGGCAGCCGATGTGGTGGCGGTGCTGGATGCGCTGGGGGTGGAACAATTTTTCCTGTGCGGGCACGACCGGGGCGGGCGCGTGGCGCACCGGCTGGCGCTGGACTTTGCGCAGCGGGTGCGCGGCCTGTGCGTGATCGACATCGCCCCCACGCTGGACATGTACGCCCGCACCGACATGGAATTTGCCCGCGCCTACTACCACTGGTTCCACCTGATCCAGCCCGCGCCGCTGCCCGAAACCATGATCGGCGGCGCACCCCAGGCCTACCTGCACCACAAGCTGGGCGGCTGGAACTACCCGGCAGCGGGCAGCGCCACTGCACCGGCCACGGCCACCACCGACACGGCCACAACGGCTGCCACGGCATCCGCAGCTTCTGCGCCGCCACCTCACGCGCCGCTGGGTTTCATCGAGCCCGAGGCGCTGGCCGAGTACGAACGCTGCTTCTGCCGCCCGCAAGCCATCCACAGCGCCTGCGAAGACTACCGGGCCAGCGCGGGCATCGACCTGGCACACGACCGCACCAGCCGCGAGCGCGGCGAGCGCATTGCCTGCACCACACTGGTGCTGTGGGGCCAGCGCGGCGTGGTGCAGCGCATGTTCAACCCGATGGCGCTGTGGCAGGCGCAGTGCGCGGCCAAGGTGAGCGGCGAGGCCCTGCCCGCCGGGCACTTCATTCCCGAGGAACTGCCCGAGACCACCGCCTGGGCCCTGAGCGATTTTTTCCTTGGTGCGGGAGCGGGGGTGCAGGCACAGGCGGGTGGACAAGCGGGCGAATGACGCTCAGCCGCTCAGGTGCGCGTCATCCCTGGCGCTCCAGATCCACGCACACCAGGGCGGCATAGTTGCTCCAGCGGAAGGTGATGACGTAGGGCCGCTTTCTGACCCTGGCCATGATGGTCTGCACGCCGCGCAGGCAGGCGGGCACCGAGATGTCTAGCTGGGGGCCGAACACTTTGCGGGCATTGCCCGCCAGGGTGTTGGCGATTTCGCCCACGGCATCCAGCAGGTTGGCCTCGCTCACGTTGTGCTCGTGCTGGAGCACCAGCAAGTCGCGCAGCATGGCGGCGGGCATGGACACCATGACATAGCCGGTGTAGCCCCCCATGAAGCTCACCAGTCCGTTGTACTCAAAGCCCTGCACCGTGTCGCAGCAGGGCTGGGCAAGGCGTGCGACATGAGGTGGGGTCGAGTCGTCAACATCAGCGCCAGCAGTCGGTGCGGGTGCTGCTGCTGGAGCGTGCCCCGGTGTGGGTCAGGTTGAGCGTGGCGCAACGGTCTGTGGCCTGGGGCCCGCCTGTCACCGGCACAGCTTGGATGGTGAAGGTGCTGGCAGTGGGCTGGTTGGAGGCAAATTGGAACGTGTAGGCCGCACTCAGGTCGGTGCGACAGCCCAGGACGGGCAAGGTGCTTCCGGCGTAGCTGAATTGCGTGGTGTAACGGCGCTCCATTGCTTGGGCCAGCTCGCTCAGACATCCCTGGGCGACGGCACGCCGTCCCTGTTGCACATGGGCTGTGTAGCTGGGGTAGGCGATGGCGGCGAGGATACCGACGATGGCCAGCACCACCAACAGTTCGATCAGGGTGAAACCACGAACCCGCCGCCAAGGCGGGGTTGGAGTGTGCCGAACCACTTGACGCAGATCGGGACAAGGGAGGGCGGGGAGGAGGTTCATGGCTCGGTTCAAACTTTCAGTCGCGAATGACTTCTCGCCAGCCACGTCGGCCGGGACCGCTGTTGGGAGGAATGGGGCGGAAACTCAGGGGGTTGTCCAGGCCTTCACGGCCGCCGATGTTCTGTTGGCTGTGGCCTTGGGCCATCAGGGTGCCGTTGAGGAGCATGGGCTGGGCTTGCAGCGCCTCGCCGGAGCCCAGACTGACAAAATGGGCGCTGAGTTCACTGCCGTTGTAGAACACCTTGTAGAGTGCCACCACGGGATCCAGGGGCAACTTGTAGAGGCGGGCCTCGCCCAGGCAACTCGTCTCGCTGGGCAGTGTGACCGGGCTGAGGATGAAGCCACCCACCGTGGTGGAGCGGTCGGTGAGGCGGGCTTCAGCTGGCAGGCTGGGGATGATTTTGTCGCTGCCTGTGACCTCGGTGCGGGTAGAGCCGCTCCAGCGCCATTGCTTGGAGTCGCTTCGGGTGCTGGTCCAAAGCTCTCGCCAGGTGATGCTGGTGTTGCTGCCCTGGGTGCTGACAAAGGCTTTGAGCGTGGTGATGCGAGAGTCGGATTGCAGCGTGAGGTACTCGACCTCGCTGATTCGGGTATAGACCACGTAACGCACGGGTTCGCTGGCCAGCAGGGCCTGCGTCTGATTGGGCGGAGTAAGGGTAGTCCACGGGTTGTTGCCGAGGGTGCCGCTGCTGAGCGTGGCTTGCTGCATCCGGCCCAGGCTGTCGCCCAAAAACAGGGTCTGGCTGCCATCGGCGCGAAGAATCAGGGCGGGGGCGGAGGTGGCAATGAAGCCGCTGATGACGAGGTTCACCGTGGGCGCACCGGGGGCGTTGATGGGTCGCACCTTCAGGCTGTTGCCGGCGCTCAGATAGAGCGCATCGGTTGCGGTCACGACCGGGGCTTCGACGCGATGCACCGGGGCAGATCCCGAGGTTGCGTGATCCAGCCAGACGACGCGATCCAGAGCGCCCGCTGAGGTCAATTTCAGGCTGTAGTGCAGGCGACCGCCCAGGGCGCTGCCCATCACGTACGTGGTGCCGCCGATGACGGTGCTGCTTAACTGCCCGGCCCTGGGATCGCCTTCCAGGAAGCTGCGGTACTTGGTCAGGGTGTTGACTTCGTTGAGCAGGACATGCGGCATCCAGCCCCACTTGAGGTCGCCGTTGGTTTTGTCCAGCGCATAAAGCAGGCCGTCGCTGGTGGCAAACAAGACCATGTTGCCCACGATCAGGGGTGCGGTGCTGTGGGGCTTGCCGTAAAAGCCGGTCCAGTCGGTGCTCAGGCTGGCCCCGGGGCCGTTGATCAGGCGGTCGCGTGCGGCTTGATCCAGGTCGGCGGCGTTGCTGATCAGGCTGAAGGTGCCCATGTTGTTGGCATCGGGCGCGGAGTTGGTGTGGAGTCGGGTGGCGCGATGGGAGGCGCCGTTGAGGGTGGCACGGGTGTTGGCATCCCAGGTGGAAGTGGCAGCGGTGGTGCCGTTGGCGTTGAGGGCGAAGGCCTTGAGTGTGCCGCTGTGGCGCTGAGGAGGCTCGGCGCTGGCCATGCGGTCAGTTTGGTACACCATGAAAGCCAGATCGCCTGTGCGGGCCACCGTGGGCAACGCAGGGCGTGCGGGGCTGTGGGTACCGGTGATGCCAGCGGCAGCGTTGTTGCTCCCGATCAGATCGGCGAATTCGCCGGTGTTTCGGTAGGCAAGGTAGGCGTTGTTGGCGGTGGTGATGTTGTTGGCCACCGCCTCGCCCACGAACAGGTTGCCGCCGTTGGCGGTGAAGGTCAGGTCGCCGTTGTGAACGTAAACGGCGGCGGCCACCCTGACAGTATCGGGCATGGCGAAGTCGCCGCTGTAAACATAGATGGAAAGCCGTTCGGGTTGCTGGGCCGTGAAGATGCCGGGGGCGCTGGTGGCGTTGAGGAGGTTGCGGTCATCGCAGTCTCCGCTGAAGTTGATGCATCCGCCGTTGCCGTTGGTGATGGTGAAGGTGTTGGCGTAAAGGCGTGCCTTGCTGAGGCCGCCGGCCAGCGGGTTGGCCACCTCCAATCGGAAGGTGTCCCTGAGCGTGATCGACTGGACTTTGAGGTCGCCCTTGAGTCTCAGGCGGGACTGGTTGGTGATGTTGATGCTGCCGATGACCGTGTCGTGCTCGATGTCGGCGCGGACCGTGAAGCCCGTCAGGGACTTGAGAGGGCCGACCACGGTGAAGTATTCGGTGGTGTTGATGGTCGGCAATCGCAACACATCAGCGTTTTGAGCGTTCTTGATGTGGGTGATGAACGTGGGGTTGCCTTTGCATTCGGCGCTGTTGAGAATCCAGCCGCTCTTGCTGTTGTTGAGTGGGCATTTTTTGTAAGCCGTTCCGTTGATGGAAAAGCCGTCACCCAGTTGATCGTTGTTCCAGTTTGCGTTGCTGATGGCAATGTCTGGCGCATTGGGGTAGCTGGGTTGGGTCGGCAGCGTGAGTTTGCGCAGAGTTTGGTTGGTGGGGGTGACGTTGCAGCGAGTGTCGGGCTGATTGGGTTGCTGGGGGCTGTAGAAGTTGGGCGTGGTCACATTCATCTTGTCGGTGCCGACGCCGAAGGTAATGTTGCATCTATCCTGGGCGTTGGTGTAACTGGTGTTCAGCGACACCTTGCCGTTTTCGAAGACGTTGAAAACGCTGGTGCCGCCGGTGGGGCCGCAGTTCAGGGCGGTGGCCAGGGCGGCGACAGGCAGCAGGGCGGCCAGCACCGAGGTGGTGCGCTGCAAGATGTGGGTCCATCGGATGTGCATGGTGTTTTCTCCTTGGGCCTCAGTTGGGCCAGACGTAAACGGTTTGAAGCATCACCTGGGCGCGACCATCCTGCACCGCGTTGCGGGCTGTGACACGGAACGCGGTGCATTGACCAAGAACGTCCTGATGCTGGATTTGCGAGACGCACTCGGTTTTGCGCGACATGACCTCAATGAAGTATTGGGTGCTCACCGACAGGTTGCCACTGCCCAGGGTCGGCCCGGCTACCCAGGGCGCAGCCGGCGATGCCCCGGCTTCCCAGCGGGGCACGCAACCGGGCAGCGGTCGTGCGCAAATGCCCCGTGTGGTGTCGCAGGTGGGGGCCTTGGCACTACAGTTGGCACTCGCATACGCCGCGTCGTAGTCCGCCTGACTGCCGTCGGCGGGCACCTGGTCGGCTGCAACCAGGGTCGCGACGGCGGCCTCGCCCTCGCGAAGTGCGGCTTCGGCGGCCTGGAAAGCCAGGTTGCGGTCTTGCGTCGCAGCGGCCATTTTTTCTTCCTGAACGATGGTGCGCACACCGGTCAAACCCAGCAGCGTCATGGCCAGCAGCAGCACCAGAGCCATGATCAAGACCGCCCCACGCTGGGCGTGCCGGGTCGGATTGAGGTAAATGGGAGTCATCGCTCACCTCCTGCGTTGCGCAGCCGTACGGTGAAACGCACCGTGCGTTGAAGTGCTTGTTGCTGCCCGGTGGCGGTCACCCCCACCTGCTCTTGGCTGACCATGTCCAGCTCAACCCGGATGGCCACCACCTGTTGCCACAAGGCGGCGTTGGCCGCGAATGTGGCGTGGTCCGCATTCAAGTAAGCACTTTGCCCTTCGACGAGGTAGCTCAGGCGCATGTCGTGTACGCCCTCCACCATTTCGACGCGGTCGGTGTCGGTGCCGGGGCCGATGAGACCCTGGCGGTAGAGCGAGCGCCCGCCACGGTCGTTGTGGCCCACGTACCAGAACGCGGCACCCACGCGCACCAGGTAGCCGCCGGCCAACTGCCTGGCATCGCCAGTAGTGGGGCAGTTGGGCGGGGCCACGTAATCGAAGCCGCTGTTGCTGCAGTTACCCGGCGAGACGTTGTTGCCCGTGCCGCGTTGAATCTGTTGGTTGGTGTTGTTGCTGGTTTTTTGAAAAATGATCGCGTGGCTGGGGCTGCAGGCCATGACGATGTCGCCTTGCTTCAGACCATGATCGGAGCCCTTGGTGACCTGCAGATGATGGGAGCTGTTGCTGAATTCAATGGTGAGCGCGTTGCCATCGTCGCTGGCGTGGCGAAGGATCACCGCAGGCGTGCCCGAGACGCGGGCCGCCGCCGCCGTGCCGGTCGCCTGGGCGGCGCCGGTGGGGGAAGCCACGCTGGCTGCCACGCCCTGGATGGGGCCAGCCGACCAATCGGTTCCCCAGTGGGTGCCTGGGTTGTTGAGGGCGCTGGCCACACGCGAGGTGCCGCAGGCGTTGCCGCCGGCTTGACGCAGATCGCGTGAAAACACCTCAAACCCCATGCGGGCGTTTTCCTGCAGGCGGGCGGCACCCTCGTTGGTGCGAAAGCTCTGATGGCCGCCGAGAAACACGGCCAGCCCGCCGCCCAACACAAACAACCCGATGAGCATCGCCACCATCAACTCAACCAGGCTGAAGCCACGCTGGGCGATGCCGCGCAGATGCATGGGGCCAGAACGAAGAGCGATCATGGGCGGCTCACAGTGACAAAGGTCTGGTTGGATAGCCCGCCGGCGCGACCGTCATCCCATTCGAGGGTGACGGTGTACGTTCCGCTGGAAGCGTCGAAGGCGAGCGTGACGCAGGTGCTGGACCGGTCACCCAGCGCCGATCGGACGGCGCTAATCCACGCGCGTCGGTCTTCTCCAATCAGGGCGCTGCTGGCCTCTGGGACGGCACAGGTTCGGGGTGTCGCGTAGCCACCATCGCGCGCAGCCGTCAGGTTGGCGCGCATGGCATCGAAGATGAAATGGGTGAGGGTCACGACCTCAGATCGCTGCAGCGCACTGTGGTTGCCTTTGAGCGTGCGGGTTTGCAGGCCTGCCATGCCCAACAGACCGATGGAAAGAATCAGGATGGACACCAGCACCTCAATCAGTGAAGCGCCTCGTTGGTCGGCAATGGGCATAACAGAAACCTTCGGGAGGGGGTTTTGCAGGAACGCCTGTGGTTGCATGAGGCACGGATCAGACAGGTCGCAGGCGTGTCAGGTTGGGCAGTTCTGGGCGGTGATCTGCTGGCTGCGGATCCGGCCGCTGATGCTCAGAACGATCTCGGAGCCGGTGTCGATCTGCGCACTGGGGTGGCACACCGTGAAGGTGCCCGCCAGAAACGCTCCTCCGGGCTGAACGCCTTGCCCCCAAGCGTTGAAGGACACCACCTTGCTTACCGGTTGGGAGCCGTGGATGCGCCACAGAACTGCCTCGGGGCGATGTTGATGAAGCACTGTCTCGTTAGCGTCCAGGGTGCCGTTGCGATTGGCATCCAAAAAGGTGAGCCACCCGGTTTCCCAGCCCCTGTCGGTGCCGGTGTTGCATGACGCACCGGTGGCGGTTTTGCACACCGCCACGCGCTGACCACGCCGTATGGCTTCGGTGTGGGCGTACCGCAGACTTGACACCAGGTCGTTGGCCAGGCTGCGTCGGCGGTTCTGATCTAGGAACGCACTGAACGCCGGCAGAGCCTGCAGCAGGAGGATGGAAAGAACTGCCAAACTGACCAAGCTCTCGATCAAGGTCAGACCAAGTTGGGGCTTGCGCTGCGTAATGCTCACGGTAGATTCTCCATGAATGCCTATTACTAACCGAACACCTAACCGCCCCCCCACGCATAGATTTTCAGTATCTGTCAGGCTTCAGATACGAATCTCGATTCTAATTGTAACTGACCTTACGCAGGGGCGGCGTGACTGCGCTCTGCGCCCATTCAAGGGGTGAGTCGCAGGCAGGGCAATCGCACCTAAATCAATAGCATCAACTGATTCCCAAGTGTGCAGTCGATGAAAGGGTATGCTGCTGCGCTTTTGCGATGAGGGGGCAAGCGATGAGTACAGAAGCGGGTGGTCTTGAAGTTGAAGACCAAGACCAACTACCGCATCTCACCTATTCTCTTCTATCGCTGCTGGGGGGTGAGTAGTTACTCAACTTCACATTGCCTGCACCACACTGGTGCTGTGGGGCCAGCGCGGCGTGGTGCAGCGCATGTTCAACCCGATGGCGCTGTGGCAGGCGCAGTGCGCGGCCAAGGTGAGCGGCGAGGCCCTGCCCGCCGGGCACTTCATTCCCGAGGAACTGCCCGAGACCACCGCCTGGGCCCTGAGCGATTTTTTCCTTGGTGCGGGAGCGGGGGTGCAGGCACAGGCGGGTGGACAAGCGGGCGAATGACGCTCAGCCGCTCAGGTGCGCGTCATCCCTGGCGCTCCAGATCCACGCACACCAGGGCGGCATAGTTGCTCCAGCGGAAGGTGATGACGTAGGGCCGCTTTCTGACCCTGGCCCGCGCCTCCAGCACCGGGGCCAGCGCCATCTGGTACGGCCCCCAGATGGCGGCGGCCTCTTCCAGCGCCTGGATGGCCGCCGCACCCTCGGCGGCCTTCAGAAACACGGGCTTGCCGTCACCGCCGGGCACGGTGGCCCCGGTCTGGAAGCCTTTGAAACTCTGGTCAAACAGGCCCACGGCCTTGCGCAATTCGTCCAGGGCGGCGGCACCGTCGCGCCCGTCGCGCTGCTCGATGTCGAGGGTGAGCACAGCCTTGGTCATGCGCTGCGACAGCATGCGCTGGCGGCCCGACAGGTTCACGCCCACCGCGTCCTCGCTGATCTGGAACGAGGTGTAGAAATTGAGCACCAGCACGCCCAGGTCGATCACGATGAACAGCGTGACCGCGATGATGATGTCGCGGTAGCGCGACCAGAACCCCGATGGAGCCTGGCCCCGCCTTTTTGCAGGCGCAGCGGTGGCGCGTGGTTTGCCCGCTGGCCTGAACTGGCCAGACTCGGTTGCGGTTGCAGTTGTTGCGGTCATGCCGTACCCCTTGATGCCCGAAGTGCCACTGAACCGCGAGCAGCATCGGAAACCCGCGATCACAAGGGTTTTCCCGCAAGAAGTGGGCCAATCAGTCAGCCCCAAAATGGTGCAAACACCCGCCAGGCCGTTATGCTCAAAAAACAGGCAGCAGCCAGACAACCCAGGCGGAGCAAGGCTTTGGCAGGGTTGTTCCTACCGGGCGCACAACTTATCCACAGCACTGTGTACAGCGGGTGGGGACAAGTGGATAACCTGGCATCCGCCGAATTTCAGGGCAACACCACACCCTGCACAGGTTCGCGCGTGGGCTGGCAGGCATCGGCCAGCCTGGACTCGGCCAGCGCCAGCAGACCGGCCATGCTGCCCAGGCTGTCGCCAGTGCGCACGGCCACGCCCACCCGGATGTCGGCCTCCTCTTGCCCTGCCGAGGGTTCACCCGCCACGGCCACCAACTGCCAGACCTGACCCAGGCTGGCCCGCAGCTCATGGCCCAGTGCCATGCCATGTACCCACGGTGTGTTGGGCAGAATGCAGGCAAAGCGGCCTTGCCCCCAGTGGCTGATGGTGTCTGCCGGGCGCTGCAAGCGCCCGCTCAGGCTGTCGGCAACCTGGCGCAGCTGCGCATCGCCTGGCTGACCGGATGGGGTGCGGGTGTAACCGATGTCCAGCAGCAGCAGCGTCAGGGGCTCGCCGTTGCGCACGGCACGCCGCCACTCGGTGGCCAGCTGGCGGTCGAAGCGTTTGCGGTTGCCCACGCCCGACACCGCGTCGTGCTCCAGTTGCTCATTCAGCAAACGCGCCTGGTAATGCAGCGCCAGCTGCACCGACACACGCAGCTTGGCCAGCACCGGGTTGACGGGCTGGGCCAGGCATTCGGCGGCCCCGGCCTGGATGCCCGAGACCTGTTGCAGCACGTCTTCACCATCGGTCAGCAGCACCACGGGTATGTGGGCGGTGCGTTCGTCGGTGCTGAGCTGGCGGCAGATGTCGATGCCGCTGTCATCGGGCAAGGCCACTTTCAGCAACACCAGATCGGGGGTGTGTTGCAGGCACATGGGCAGCACCTGTTCGCCCGCACTGGCCATGAACAGCTGGTGGTCATGGCCCAGCGCGTGGTAGAGCGACTGGATGGCGGCCACCTCGTCATGCACCAGCAGCAGCCTGGGATGGGTGGGGCGGTACAGCATGGCCACGGCATCGGAGCCGGCAACCGAATAGGAAGCGAGATTGGGTGACATCATGGTTGGGCGGATGGGGCGGCGGGTAACTGGGCCAGCAAGGCATCGCACAGATCGGCGGCATGGGCAAAGTCCAGCTTGTTGATGGAGTCGGCCAGCCCTCTGGCAAAGGGTTGCAGCGACTGGGCATGGTGCGCACGCAAGTGCTGGTAAATGCCCAGGGCCGTGAGGTCGGCGTTGCGCAGCATGGCCACGAACCGCTCCAGCTCGGCACGCAGCCGAACGCGCTCCAGTTCGGCTGCGTTGGCCGTACCCCCCCCCACCGACTGGGGTTGCCGGGTGGCACGCAGCAGCCCGTGCAGGGCGTTGTGTACCGCCAGAAGCGCCTGCTCCAGCTCTTCCACCGGCAGCCAGCTGGCAGGGCGTGCGCCGTGGGCAATGCGCTCCGGGTTGACCTGGTCGGCCAGCTGGGCCGCCAGCTCGGCCACCTGGCTGGCTCCCATGTTTTCTGCAATACCTTTGAGGCCGACGGCGAAGCGGTGGGCATCGGCCATCTGCAACTGGGCCAGGGAGGCTTTGAGGCCGACCATCATGTGGTTGGACTCGTGCAGGAACGGCCCCATCAGCTTGACGTACAGATCGGCCTCGCCATCCAGGCGCTCCAGCGCGGCCTGCATGTTCAGGCAAGGCGGTGCGGCGGCCAGCAGCAGCGCATGCAGGGGTTGATGGTCTGCCGTGTGGGGCTGTTTGGCCACGTGGGCAAAACCAGCCGGGGCATGGCGCACCAGGGTGGCCACCAGTTGTTCCATGTCGAAGGGCTTGCCCACATGGTCGTTCATGCCCGCAGCCAGGCAGGCCTGCTTGTCGCTTTCCATCGCGTTGGCCGTCATGGCCACAATGGCCAGATCGCTCAGGCTGTGGGTCTGGCGCAAAGCGTGGGTGGCCTCAAAGCCGTCCATCACCGGCATCTGCAAATCCATCAGCACCACATCAAAAGGCACCTGCGCATCCAGCACGGCCTGCACGCCTTTTTTACCGTTGGCGGCCAGGGTGACGCTGACCCCCTCGCTGGCCAGCAGCTCGGCGGCGATGCGCTGGTTGATGAGGTTGTCCTCCACCACCAGCACGCGCATGCCGCGCAGGCGCTGGGCTTTGGGTTTGGCTTTTTGCAGTTGCGGGGGCAAACCTGCCCGCCCGCCGTGGCGGTGGGACACGGCCTCCAGCACCAGCGACGCGGTGACGGGCTTGGCCAGAAAACCATCCAGCCAGCTGCGCTCTGCATCGCTGCGGGCGGCCCAGGCATCGCGGCCATGCGCCGTGAGCATGATGAGGTGGCAAGGTGGCTGGGGTTCGCGCTGGCGGATCAGGCGGGCGGTTTCCCAACCATCCATGCCGGGCATCTGGTAATCGACAAACACCACCTGGTAGGGTCGGCTCTGGTTGATGGGGTGCTGCACCAGGGCCAGCGCCTGCTCGCCGCCAGTGGCCACGTCCACCTCCCAGCCCAGCGAGCAGCACAGCTCCTGCAACACGCGCAACGAGGTGGCGTTGTCGTCAATCAGCAAAACCTTCAGCACCTCGGGCCGGCCCTGGCGCGGCATGGGCAGCCCGTCGCTGACCCGGCTGGCATCGGCCACGGGCAGGGTGATCTCAAAAAAGAACTCACTGCCCTGGCCCACCTGGCTGCTGAGTTGCAAATCGCCACCCATGAGCTGAATGAAGCGCCGGCTGATGGCCAGCCCCAGGCCGGTGCCGCCAAAGCGGCGTGTGGTGGAGGTGGTGGCCTGGGAAAAACTCTGAAAAATGCTCTGCTGGTGCTCAGGCGCAATGCCGATGCCGGTGTCGCACACCGACACGCGCAGACTGACTTCCTGTGCGGTGAGAGCCAGCACCCGGATGCGCACCACCACCTCGCCGCTCTCGGTGAACTTGACGGCGTTGCCCCCCAGGTTGACCAGAATCTGCTGCAAGCGCATGGCATCGCCCACCAGCGCCAGCGGCAGCCTGGGATCGACATCGAACAGCAGCTCGACGGGCTTGCTGCCCACATTCACCGACAGCACCACCGACAGGTCGCGCAGCAGCCTGTCCACCCGGAAAGGCTGGGGGTCGAGCACCATCTTGCCGGCCTCTACCTTGGAAAAGTCCAGGATGTCGTTGATCAGCCCCAGCAGCGAGCGGGCGGCACTTTCGGTGTTGCTGATGTAGTCGAGCTGGCGCGCGGTCAGCTCGGTGGACTGCAACAGCCGCAGCAGGCCCAGAATGGCGTTCATGGGCGTGCGGATGTCGTGGCTCATGTTGGCCAGAAACTGGCTCTTGGCCACACTGGCTTCTTCGGCCTTGAGCTTGTCCTGGAGCAACCGCTCCTGGCGCTGGCGTGCCTGGGCCAGCTCGCTGCGCAACCGCTCCAGCTCCAGCTGGCAACGTGCGGTCTGGTCTTCAGAACCTTCAGGGAACTCTGTGTGCATGGGAGGCAGGTTCATGGGCATGAAAAAATGCCAGACCCGGCGGACAGCCGCAGCCTGTGTGGAATGTGCAGAGGCACGCCATCGCGCCGATGCGCGGAATTATGTACTCCCCTTGCTTGCACAAAGCGTACTGGGGTGAGGGGTTGCAACGGCCAGGCAGCGCCCAGGTTCGCTACAGTCAGGCCATGACGGACACCAACCCCACCACACCCACCGCAGAGCACATTGACCCCAGCCGCTGCCCCCTGTGCGGCCAACCCAACCAGTGCGCAATGGAGCTGGCCCGCATCAGTGGCCAGCCCGCCACCGATCCTTGCTGGTGTACCCAGGTCAGCTTCAGCCCAGACCTGCTGGCACAGGTGCCGACCGCTGCACAGAAACGGGCCTGCATCTGCGCCCGCTGCGCATCCGCCCATCCCTCGCACTGACGGGCCTGCACATGACCACCTTGCTGCACTGGCTGGACAAGCTGCCCATGCACTGGCTGGTGATGGTGGCCGCCTGGCTGGCGGTGGCCCCCATCACGCCCGAACCCCATCTGGTTGAGAAACTGCGCATGCTGGGCCAGGGCACCCTGGTGCGCCCGCTCGACATCTTCGACCTGGTGATGCACGCCACTCCCCTGCTGCTGCTGCTGGCCCTGAAACTGTGGCGCACATGGCGGGCGAAATCTGCACCGCCAGACCAGTCTCGCAGCGGGCCGCCGCACCAGCCCTGAGCCGCCACCGACAACCCGCTGCGCCCTGCCCGCATCCCCTGCCCCCATTCCACCCAACCCATTGACCCGCCCACCGCCATGTGCCAGCTTCTCGGTTTGAATTGCGCCACCCCCACCGATGCCACCTTCAGCTTCACCGGCTTCTGTCAGCGCGGCGGGCAGACCGACGAGCATGCCGACGGCTGGGGCATTGCCTTTTTTGAGGGGCGCGGCCTGCGCCACTTTGTCGATCACCAGAGCGCGGCGCAGTCGCCGATGGCGGAGTTTCTGAAAAGCTACCACCTCAAGAGCAAAAACACCATTGCCCATGTGCGCAAAGCCACCGAAGGATCGGTCTGCCTGGAAAACGCCCACCCGTTTGTGCGCCAGCTCTGGGGCCGCCACTGGGTATTTGCCCACAACGGCGACCTCAAAAACTACCACCCCCGCCTGCACACCCACTTCCAGCCCGTGGGCGACACCGACAGCGAACGCGCCTTCTGCTGGCTGATGCAGGAGCTGGCCAAAAGCCACGCCAGTCTGCCCAGCGTGGACGAACTCACCCGCACCCTGCGCGAACTGGTGCCCAAGGTGCGCAGCTTCGGCACCTTCAATTTTTTGCTCAGCAACGGCGACGCACTGTGGGCGCATTGCAGCACCAAGCTGCACTGGCTGGTGCGCCAGCACCCGTTTGCCACCGCCACCCTCAAAGACCACGACTGGACAGTCAACTTTGCCGACCTGAACCAGCCCGGCGACCGCGCCGCAGTCATCGTCACCACCCCCCTGACCCACAACGAAGCCTGGACGGCTTTCGAGGCCAACGAGCTGAAGGTGTTTGTCGATGGCCTGCCGATCGAGATCGGGAGCGGCCCCACCGCAGCCCGGCCATGAACGCCTGGCTCCAGTTGCTGCTGGCCATCGTGGCCGAAGTGGTGGCCACCTCCGCCCTCAAGGCCAGCGATGGCTTCACCCGCCTGTGGCCTGCGGTCATTGTGGTGGTGGGTTACAGCGTGTCTTTTTACTGCCTGTCGCTGGTGCTCAAGACCATTCCGGTGGGCATCACCTACGCCGTGTGGTCGGGGCTGGGCATCGTGCTGATCACACTGGCCGCCTGGTGGCTGTACGGCCAGACCATCGACACCGCCGGCCTGGTGGGCATGGGCCTGATCCTGGCCGGGGTGGTGGTGCTGAATGTGTTTTCCACATCCGGCGGCCACTGAATACCCGTAGAACCACATCGTCCTGAGCAGCCTGCGGGTGGTGGCTGACAGGCGACGCTCACCCCCCGACCGCCACCTCCAGCGCGTCCACAAACATCGCGGCCACGTCAAAGCCCATCTGCTGCGTGATTTCCTGGAAGCAGGTGGGGCTGGTGACGTTGACTTCGGTCAGGCAGCCACCGATCACGTCCAGGCCCACCAGCATCAGGCCGCGCGCGGCCAGCGTGGGGCCGACGGCCTCGGCAATCTCGCGCTCGCGGGCTGTCAGCGGCATGGCCACGCCCTTGCCACCGGCGGCCAGGTTGCCACGCACCTCGTTGCCCTGCGGAATGCGCGCCAGGCTGAACGGCACCGGCTGGCCGCCGATGACCAGCACGCGCTTGTCGCCCTCCACGATCTCGGGCAGGTAGCGCTGCACCATCAGCGTCTGGGCACCGTCCAGGTTCAGCGTCTCGATGATGGAGCCGAGGTTGAGCCCGTCGGCCTTCACGCGGAAGATGCCCATGCCGCCCATGCCGTCCAGCGGCTTCAGGATGATGTCGCCGTGCTCGGCGTGGAAGGCCTTCACGTCAGCCGCGCTGCGCGTGACCAGCGTGGGCGGCGCGTACAGCGGAAACTGCATCAGCGCCAGTTTTTCGGGGTGGTCGCGCAGCGCAGCGGGCTTGTTGAACACCTTGGCACCTTCGCGCTCGGCCTGCTCCAGCAGGTGGGTGGCGTAGATGAACTCGGCATCGAACGGCGGGTCCTTGCGCATCAGCACCGCGTCGAACTGGCTCAGCGCCAGGCGGCCAGCGGGCACCTGGCCGGCCGTGGTGCCATCGAAAGCCGGGGCAGCCACTTCCTCGAACCAGGGCTGGCGGGCGTGGGTGGCCCCGACCTGGGGCGTGATGTCGAGCAGGCGCAGGTGGCGCACCGTGGCCGTGACCGGCTGGCCGCTCTGCCAGGCCAGGTGGCGCGGCTCGCACACCGCCACCGTGTGCCCGCGCCGCTGGGCCTCGCGCATCATCACGTAGGTGGAATCTTTGTAGGCTTTGAACGACTCGACAGGATCGGCAACAAACAGCAGGTTCATGGTGAAGACCGCAGCAAGGCGGCAAAGTCAGGGGAAGGGGACAACTAGGCGGGCAGCTTAGCAGTACCAGTCAGCCCCCATCAGCGGCGCGGAGCCGGGCGGCCTGCGTTCTGCACCGCCAGCGCCGCCGCGCCCGCCACCACGCCCCAGAAGGCCGAGCCCACACCTGCCACCACCACACCGCTGAGCGTAACCAGGAAGGTGATGAGCGCGGCCTCGCGGTGGCGCTCGTCGGCCAGTGCGGTGTGCAGGCCACCGCCGATGCTGCCCAGCAGCGCCAACCCGGCAATGGCCACCACCAGCTCTTTCGGGAAGGCCGTCAGGAGCCCGGTGACCACCGCGCCAAACAGCCCGATCAGCACATAAATGCCACCGCACACCACGGCGGCGGTGTAGCGGCGGGCCTTGTCTTCGTGCGCCTCGGGGCCCATGCAGATGGCGGCGGTGATGGCGCTGAAGTTGAGCGCAAACGCCCCAAACGGGGCCAGCACCAGCGTGGCCAGCCCGGTGAGGGTGATGAGTTTGGACACCGGCAGGTTGTAGCCGGTGGCGCGCATCACGGCCACGCCGGGCAGGTTCTGCGAGGCCATCGTCACCACAAACAGCGGCAGCGCCAGGCTGATGGCGGCGCTCAGGCTGAACACGGGTGCGGTGAACTCGGGCACCGCCAGCTCGAACGTGACCGCGCCCCAGGCCATCTGCCCGTTCAGCGCCACCCACACCACGGCGGCCACCAGCGTGGCGGGCACGGCATAGCGCGGGGCCAGGCGCTTGCCGCCCAGGTAGGTGGCCAGCATCAGCAGCACCAGGGGCAATGCGGTCTGGGCAGCGGCAAAGGCTTGCAGGCCAAAGCGGGCCAGCACCCCGGCCAGCAGGGCCGATGCAATGGCCATGGGAATGCGGTTCATCAGCCGCTCGAACAGCCCGGTGAGGCCCGACAGCGTGATGAGCGCGGCGCACACCATGAAGGCACCCACGGCTTCGGCCATGGAGAACCCCGCGCCGCTGGCCGATGCGGCCACGCCCGCCGAAGCCAGCACCGCCGCACCGGGCGTGGACCAGGCCACCATCACCGGCTGGCGCAGCCACAGCGAAGGCAGGGCCGAGCACAGGCCCATGCCCAGGCCCAGCGCCCACATCCACGAGGTGATCTGGGCCGGGGTGGCCCCGAAGGCCTGCGCCGCCTGAAACACAATGGCCACCGAACTGGTGAAGCCCACCAGCACCGCCACAAACCCGGCGGTGGCAGCCGACAGGCTGAGGTCTCTGAAAAACTTCATAAAAAATAGCTGCTCACGCTTTCACTGAAAGCGCGAGGTGCCCGAAAAGCGTCAGATTTCGATCTTGGAGCCCAGCTCCACCACCGCGTTGCTGGGGATGTTGAGGAAGTCGGCTGCGCCGCTGGCATTGCGGTGCATTTGGGCAAACAGCTTTTCGCGCCAGAAGGCCATGCCGCCACCCAGCGTGGGGATGACGGTGTCGCGCGACAGGAAATAGCTGGTGGTCATGGCATCGAGGTGGCAGCCCTCGCCCTTCATCAGGGCCAGCGCCTTGGGCACGTTGGGGTCATTTTTAAAGCCATAGTTGATGATCACCTGCCAGCAGTCGTGGCCCAGGTCTTCCACCTCCAGGCGTTTTTGCATGGGTATCCACGGAGTTTCGTGATGGCACACGGTCACAAACAGGTTCTGGGCGTGCAGCACCTTGTTGTGCTTGAGGTTGTGCAGCAGGGCGTTGGGCACGGTGCCGGTTTCGGCGGTCAGAAACACGGCGGTACCCTCCACACGGGCAGGTGGGGCCACAAAAATGGCTTCCAGAAAGCTGGGCAAGTCCAGTGAGTCTTCGCGCAGCTTGTCGCTCAGCAGGTGGCGGCCCTCTTTCCAGGTCAGCATCAGCAGGAACACCGCCCCGCCAATCGCCAGCGGAAACCAGCCACCCTCAAACAGCTTGAACATGTTGGAGGCCCAGAAGGCCAGATCCACCACGAAGAAAAAGCCAGTGGCCCCCAGGCACAGCCACAGCGGGTATTTCCAGCCGTGGCGGATGACGAAAAACGTCAGCACCGTGGTGATGAGCATGTCGGTACACACCGCAATGCCGTAGGCCGCCGCCAGATTGGAGCTGGAGCGGAAGAAGCCCACCGCCAGCACGATGGCCACGAACAGGCCCCAGTTGACGAAAGGAATGTAGATTTGCCCGGTGTCTTTCACGCTGGTGTGCAGCAGTTGCAGGCGGGGCAGGTAGCCCAGCTGCACCACCTGCTTGGTCACGCTGAACGCACCCGAAATGAGCGCCTGCGAGGCGATCACCGTGGCCATCGTGGCCAGCCCCACCAGCGGAATGAGCAGCCAGTCGGGGGCCATCAGGAAAAAGGGATTTTTGACGGCCTCGGGCTCTTGCAGCAGCAGCGCACCCTGGCCAAAGTAGTTGAGCGTGAGGCAGGGCATGACGATGGCAAACCAGGCCAGCCGGATGGGCTTTTTGCCGAAGTGGCCCATGTCGGCATACAGCGCCTCGCCGCCAGTGACGCACAGCACCACCGCACCCAGAATGACGAAGGTGGTGCCTGGCTGGGTCCAAATGAACATCAATGCATAGTGCGGGCTCATGGCCCACAGGATGGCGGGGTTGTCGATGATGTGCGAGATGCCCAGCAAGGCCACGGTCAGAAACCACACCACGGTGATGGGGCCGAAAAACTTGCCTATGCCCGCCGTGCCGCGTTTTTGCACGGCAAACAGGCAGAAAAGGATGATGATGGTCAGCGGTATCACGCCCTTCTTGAACGTGGGCGAGATGACCTCAAGCCCCTCCACCGCCGACAGCACCGAGATGGCCGGGGTGATGACCCCGTCGCCATAGAACAGGCAGGTGCCGAAGATGCCGACCACCAGCAGCCACTTGCGCAGCACCGGCTTGTCTTTGACCGACTGCGAGGCCAGCGCCAGCATGGCCACCAGGCCGCCTTCGCCGTGGTTGTCAGCCCGCAGCACCAGCGTGACGTACTTGAGCGAGACGATGACGGTGAGCGTCCAGAACACGATGGACAGCACGCCATGCACGTTGTCGGGCGTAAAGGGCACATGCCCCGATCCGAAAATTTCCTTGATGGCATACAGCACGCTGGTGCCGATGTCGCCGTAAACCACACCAATGGCACCCAGGGTGAGTGCGGCCAGTGAAGACTGGGAAGAGGATGAAGATGAGGACAAGTGAATCACCTGGAGCCGGGAGGCTGCCATTGTGCGCCTGCATCCCGGTGACCCATGCTGCGCAGGATGACAGCCTGCACAGCATTGTTGCAACGCAGCAACGGGACAGCGGCCCCTGCTTGACAAGCCCGCACCGTGGGCGCGGGCGAGTGGCTCAGTCCGTGTTGTCGGCTTCGGGATCGGTGGCTTCCAGCTCGTAGCTGGAGGCCAGCATGGCCAGGCGGCCCATCACGCCGTACATGTAAAAACGGTTGGGTGCGCTGACACCGGGCTTCATGCCGGGCTGGGGCAGGTGGGCGCTCTGCTCGAAGGCCAGGGGCAGGAAGCGGGCACCAGGGGCATTGAGGTTGTCTTCCTCGCCGCGCTCGGCATGCACGCGGTAGTAGCCGCCCACCACATAGCGGTCCATCATGTACACCACGGGCTCGGCCACGGCATCGTTGATGCGCTCGTGGGTCAGCACGCCTTCCTGCACCATGAGCGGGCCGCCGCCCTGCCCGGCCTCGGTGCGCGGAGCCACCTGGCGGATGCGGCTGGCCAGGTCGTCCAGCTCTTTGGCATCGCGCACAGCCCAGATACCGGCGGCGCTGGAGCCGTCGTCGGGCTTGATGACCACAAACGGTTTCTCCTGGATGCCGTATTCCTTGTACTTGCGCCGGATTTTGGTCAGCACCGCATCGGCCTGGGTCTTGAGCTCGTCCAGCCCGCCGCCGTCTGGCCCCACCCCGTTGCAAATGGCGTGGGCAGGGTTGATGAGCCAGTGATCCATGCCCAGCATCTTGGCAAACCGCTTGGCAATTTCTTCGTAGGCTTTGGCGTGGTTGCTTTTGCGCCGGGTACGCCAGCTGGCGTGCAGCGGGGGCAGCAGGTATTGCTCGTGCAGCTCTTCCAGAATGCCGGGCACACCGGCTGCCAGGCCGTTGTTGAGCAGGATGGTGCAGGGGTCGAAGTCCTTCAGGCCCAGGCGGTACTGGCTGCGGATGAGCGGCTCCAGCGTGATGCTCTCGCCATCGGGCAGGCTGAGCGCAATCGGAGCCTTGACTTCGTTGCTCAGCGAGCCCAGGCGCACATTCAGGCCCGCCAGGTTGAAGATGCGGGCCAGGCGGGCCAGGTTGCTGAGGTAGAAGCTGTTGTGGATGTCGTTGTCGGGCACCAGCAGCAGGTTTTTGGCCTCGGGGCAGATTTTTTCGATGGCGGCCATCGCCGCCTGCACCGCCAGGGGCAGCATTTCGGGGCTGAGGTTGTTCCAGCCGTCGGGGTACAGGTTGGTGTCCACCGGGGCCAGCTTGAAACCGGCGTTGCGCACATCCACCGCGCAGTAGAACGCGGGTGTGTGCTCCATCCACTCCAGCCGGAACCAGCGTTCAATGGCCGACATGGACTCCAGGATGCGCTGCTCCAGTTCGTTGATGGGGCCGT
Organism: uncultured Comamonadaceae bacterium; assembly: GCA_937868695.1. GTDB lineage: Bacteria > Pseudomonadota > Gammaproteobacteria > Burkholderiales > Burkholderiaceae_C > UBA2334. Next base: position 5,702 of record CALMMY010000047.1, on the reverse strand, counting down.
TCAGGGCGGTAACGAGGTGTGGGACCATGGCAATGAATGTGTCAGCGAAAGATAAAAATAACCCTTGCCTGCCCTGCTCAGCTCAAGACATGCATGGCGGGCAAGGGTGGTGGGCTGGATCAGTGTAATGGGGGTGCATGACGCACTTTGCAAGGGTTCACCCGTGGACATTCCGCATTCAGGCCGCAGCACGGCCTTTTGCCCCATGCCGCAGCACGGCCTTCTCCAGCTCCAGAATGACCAGCACCGCCACCCCGACCGCCACCACCGCCAGCAAAGTGCCCACATCCAGCGCACGGCTGTCGAACAGCGCGTGCATGAACGGTGCGTATGTAAACAGCAGCTGGGCCAGCACCACCACCGCCAGCGAGGCCAGCACCAGCGGCGTGCCTCGCACCCCCTGCCAGGTGAACGATGGCGACTGGAGGTAGCGCACGCTGAACAGGTAGAACACCTCCATCGCCACCAGCGTGTTGACGGCCACTGTCCGGGCCTGCGCTTCATCCATGCCCCGCCACATGGCCCAGCTGTACATGCCAAAAATGCCCGCCAGAAACAGCACCGACACCAGCCCCACGCGCCACACCACAAAGCCCGAGAGCATGGGCTCGGTGGGGCTGCGTGGCGGGCGGCGCATCACATCGGGCTCGGCGGGCTCGAAGGCCAGCACCAGCGCCAGCGCGATGGAGCTGACCATGTTGACCCACAGAATTTGCGCCGGGGCAATGGGCAGGGCCACGCCCAGCAGCACGGCCAGCAGCAGCGAGAGCGATTCGCCGCCGTTGATGGGTAGCAGGAAGGTGATGGTTTTTTTCAGGTTGTCGTAGACGGTGCGGCCCTCTTCCACCGCGTGGGCGATGGAGGCAAAGTTGTCATCGGCCAGCACGATGGCCCCGGCCTGCTTGGCGGCTTCGGTGCCTTTTTTGCCCATCGCCACGCCCACATCGGCCTGCTTGAGTGCGGGTGCGTCGTTCACGCCGTCGCCGGTCATGGCCACCACCTCGCCGTTGGCTTGCAGGGCGCGCACCAGGCGGATTTTGTGCTCGGGGCTGGCGCGGGCAAACACGCGGGTGGTGCGCACCGCCTCTTGCAAAGCAGCATCGTTCATGGCCTCGATTTCGGGGCCGGTGATGGCGGTGAGCGCAGCATCCGCCCCGGCGGGGCCGGACGCGGTGCCCATGCCAAGCTGGGCGGCGATGGCGCTGGCCGTCACGCCGTGGTCGCCAGTGATCATCACCACGCGGATGCCGGCCTGCTGGCACTCGGCCACGGCGCGGATGGCCTCGTCGCGCGGCGGGTCGATGATGGCCACCAGCCCCAGCAGCGTGAGGCCCTGGGCCACATCGGCGTGCGTCAGGCGGGCATGGCCTGCGGGCAGGCTGCGCCGGGCCAGGGCCAGCACGCGCCGCCCCTGCCGGGCCTGGGCTTGCACCACCGCGTTCCAGTGGACAGCATCCAGCGGCACCTCTTGCCCGCTGGCAGCCAGCTGGCGGTGGCACATGGTCAGCACGCGCTCGGGCGCACCTTTGACGAACACCTCCAGCGCCGCCAGGCCAAGCTGTGCGGTGGCAACCTCACTGGCGGGGTGCAGCGTGGCCATGTAGCGGTGGTCAGACTCAAACGGCACCACATCCAGCCGGGGCCGGGCCTGGTGGCACTGGTCGGGGTTGAGCCCGGCCTTCATGGCCAGGGTGAGCAACGCGCCTTCGGTGGGGTCGCCCGCCAGCACCCAGTCGCTTTTGCCCCTCTCCTGGGTGTGGGCCAGGTGCGCGTCGTTGCACAGCGCGGCGGCCTGGGCCAATGCCTTGAATGCCGCGTGCGCGGTGGTGGCGGTGTCTGTGGCGGTGGCTGAACCGGCCCCGGCTGGTGCGGCGGCGGGCACGATGCGGCCCTCGGGGGCATAGCCCACGCCTTCCACATTCAGCAGCAGGCCGTCCAGCGCCACTTGCTGCACCGTCATCTCGTTGCGGGTGAGGGTGCCGGTTTTGTCGGAACAGATCACCGTGACCGAGCCCAGCGTTTCCACCGCTGGCAGGCGGCGGATGACGGCATGCCGCCTGGCCATGCGCTGCACGCCGATGGCCAGCGCAATGGTCATGATGGCGGGCAGCCCCTCGGGAATGGCGGCCACAGCCAACCCCACAGCAGCCATGAACATCTCGCCCGCTGGCATGCCCCGCACCCACACGCCAAAACCGAACAGCAAGGTGGCGGCCACCAGGATGACCCCGGTCAGGCTGCGGCCCACGACCTCCATCTTGCGCAGCAGCGGGGTGGTGGCCTCTTCCACCTCGGACAGCATGTGGCCGATGCGGCCCATCTCGGTGTGCGCCCCCGTGGCCACCACCACGGCCCGCGCCTGCCCCTGCGTCACCAGCGTGCCCGCAAAGCCCATGCCCAGACGGTCGCCCAGCGGGGCATCGGCGGCCACGGCCTGGGTGTGCTTGTCCACCGGCACCGATTCGCCGGTGAGGGCCGCTTCGTCCACCCGCAGGTTGTGGGCATCAAGCAGCCGCACATCGGCAGGCAGGCGGTCGCCCGAGGCCAGCTGCACCATATCGCCGGGCACCAGGTGGGCGGCATCCAGGTCGGTGGGGTGGCCATCGCGCAGCACCACCGCGTGCGGGCTGAGCAGGTGGCGGATGGCTTGCAGCGCCGCCTCGGCTTTGCCTTCCTGCACAAAACCGATCACCGCATTCAGCACCACCACGGCGGCAATCACGCCCGTGTCCACCCAGTGCCCCATGAAGGCGGTGACGGTGGCCGCCGCCATCAGCACGTACAGCAGCAGGTTGTTGAACTGGCGCAGCAGGCGCATCAGCGCATTGGGAGCGGGCGGAGCGGGCAGGCTGTTGGGGCCGTGGGCCGCCAGGCGCTGCTCGGCTTCGGCCTGGGTCAGCCCCTGCGCCGTGGCGGCCAGCGCGGCCAGTGCGGCATCGGTGGATTGGGCGTGCCACACCGGGGCGGGATTGGTCGGCGGCGGGCGGGGGATGGAGGCTGAAGATTTCATGGCTGAGTGAGCAGGGAGTATCGTGGTTGGTTCCGGCCTGTCGGTCATGCCAGGGCCGATTCTTGACCTGGATCAACTCCCCCGCGCCACACTGGTTCGGCCGCCCAGCGGGCATCGGGCACCGAACCTCAGCCGGGCTGGCTGAGCATTTCCACCTGCCGACTGTGCCAGTTGAGCACGGTTTTGCGCACCGTCATCAGCGGAGCGAGGTCGGGGAAGTCTTTGCGTATGGTTTCAGCGGCAAAGTCGGCCATGAAGTTGGACTTGAGCAAGGCACGCGACCGGTCCACGCCAATGTCCTCGTAGGGCACCGATGACATGACCAGGAACCCGTCGTGCGGAATGCGGCCTGCCCGCATGTTGGCGCGGATGATGCCAGCCGCCTTGCGGATGGGGTCGGCCAGGTCGGGGCTGTAGGGGCCGATGATGAGGGCGATGTTGGGCACATGCAGCCAGTCAAACCCGCGCCCCACGCACAGCATCCACTCGCGGTGCTCGATGTCCAGCGTGCGCACCATCTGGCGCAGGCGGGCAATGTGGCGCAGGTTGCCCGCAAGCAGGGGCAGCAGGTCGTGCCGCATCTGGGTGGGCATGTCGGGCAGCAGGGCCATCAGGCGCTGGGGCAGGCTGTCCAGATCGGCCTCGGACAGGTCGGCCATCGACAGCGTGGCACCCAGGTGGCCGTGAATGACCAGGGCTTCTTCATCGGTTTCAAAGCCGCACACCAGCGGATACACCGTGTGGTGCTGGGCACCGAACAGCACCCCCATCTCGGCCCGGATTTCAAAGGTGTGGGCCACGGCATCCTGGGTGCGGTAATGGAACCCGGCACAGCCACGCCGCTCGTCGCCTTTGGAATAGTGGTAAGTGACCATGACCAGCGCCTGCCGCCCGGAGTTGATGACGGCAGCCATGTCATTCACCAGCGTCTCGCCCAGGTGGGGCCAGCCCAGGCGGAACATGCCGCCCAGGTTGCGAAACGGCTGGATGATGCCCTTGGGCGTTTGGGTGGCAATGGGGATGTTGATGCGCCCGTCCATGCACTTCATCACCCAGATGGCCGTGGGGTGGTTGGCCCGGTAACGCTTGCGATCCAGCCAGGCCTCGGCGCTGGCGTAGTCGGTGGCATGGCGCTGGGCCAGATCAAACAGCCAGGCGATGCGTTCGGCAATGGGCCGTTGGTGCGGAATCATGGGTGCCCCCCCCCGGTTTCAGCCCCGCACTTCGCCCTCGCCCAGTACGACGTACTTGAGCGAGGTCAGCCCCTCCACCCCCACGGGGCCACGGGCATGGAACTTGTCGGTGCTGATGCCGATTTCTGCGCCCAGGCCGTATTCAAAACCGTCGGCAAACCGGGTGCTGGTGTTGACCATCACGCTGGCTGAATCCACCTCGCGCAGAAACTGCTGGGCGTGCCGGTGGTCGTTGGTCAGGATGGCATCGGTGTGGTGGCTGGAATACTGGTTGATGTGGGCAATGGCCTCGTCCACGCCGTCCACCACCTTGACGCTGATGACGGGAGCCAGGTATTCCTCGCTCCAGTCGGCCTCGGTAGCGGTTTTCAGCAGCGAGGCCGGGGCCACGGTGGCCAGAATGCGCAACGACTCGGGGCAGCCGCGCATTTCCACGCCCTTGGCCGCGAACACCGCGCCGATGCGGGGCAGAAAGTCACCCGCCACGCTGCGGGCCACCAGCAGGCTTTCGGTGGCGTTGCAGGGGCTGTATTTCTGGGTTTTGGCGTTGTCGGTCACCTTGACGGCCAGGGCCAGGTCGCACGGATCATCTACATAGGTGTGGCAGTTGCCGTCCAGGTGTTTGATGACGGGCACCTTGGCCTCGGCGCTGATGCGTTCGATCAGCCCCTTGCCGCCGCGCGGAATGATCACATCCACAAACTGGGGCATGGCAATGAGCTGGCCCACGGCGGCGCGGTCGGTGGTGGGTACCAGCTGCACCGCGTCCTGGGGCAGACCGGCCTCGGCCAGGGCCAGGCGCACCAGGCGGGTCAGGGCCTTGTTGGAGTCGATGGCCTCGGAACCGCCGCGCAGGATGCAGGCGTTGCCGCTCTTGATGGCCAGGCTGGCGGCTTCGATGGTGACGTTGGGGCGGCTCTCGAAAATCATGCCGAACACGCCGATGGGCACGCGCATCTGCCCCACGCGGATGCCACTGGGCACCTGCTTGAGCCCCGAAATTTCGCCAATGATGTCGGGCATGGCCGCCAGCTGCTCGCAGCCCTGGGCGCAGGTTTCAACCACTTTGGGCGTGAGCTTCAGGCGGTCCACCATCGGCTCGGCCAGCCCGGCGGCGCGGGCGCGGTTCAGGTCGAGTGCGTTGTCTATTTGCAGCGGCTCAATGTGCTCGCGCAACAGGCGGGCCAGCGCCAGCAAAGCTTTGTTTTTGGTGGCCGCTGACGCTTTGGCAACAAGCGCAGAAGCCTGTTTGGCCTGCAAACCCAGGGTTTGCATGAGTTCAACGGTAGACAGGTCGGAGGCGGAAGCGGTGGCGGTGGCGGTGTTCATGGCAAGGTTCTAACCGATGGAATGGTGGGCGACCGTGGGCAGCACGGACAAGAAAAAATGCACACGGATGGCCCAAGCTTACTGTGCGCCAGAGACCCCGCCAACCCGCCCCCCCGAAACAGCAATTCTCATTTTGACCACGGCGGGAGCGATGCATCGGACATGACCGC
>CALMMY010000046.1 GCA_937868695.1 uncultured Comamonadaceae bacterium | reverse complement strand
GAGCTGATGGGGCGCTTGATCAGGTCGGGGCGGATGCCCAGCGTGTCGGCGTTGTACACGGTGGGGATCAGCGTCATGAACTGCGTGGGTGCGGCGCTGAAGGTCTTGCTGTCGGGCTTGTCCAGGTACATCACCTTCTTGGGTGCGGTGCCCTGGTCGCCCACTTTTTTGCCGGCCACTTCGCCCTTGGTGAACAGGGTGGTGATCTTGTCGGCATTTTTGATGCGCTTGACATCGATGCCCTTGAGGTTGCCGGTGGGGATGATCTTCTTCAGGCTGAAGTATTCGGTGTCGATCAGGTCGAAGCTGTTGGGTTGGGTGATGGCGCGTTTCGTCACTTCATCGGTGGTGACGGCCACGTACTGGATCTTGATGCCGGTGTCGGCCTCGAACTTCTCGGCAATGGCCTTGTCCTGGTTCACGGCGGTGCCCAGGTAGCGCAGCACGGGCTTTTCGTCGGCATGGATGGCGGGGAAGGTGCCCGCAGCCAGGATGGCCGCCGTGCCCTTGAGCAGGTTGCGGCGGGTGGTGGCCAGACCGTCTGCCGTATGGGTTGCAGTGTGGGTTGCAGTGGAGGCCAGGGTTTCGGGCGTGGTGGGTTTCATCAAAAACACTCCTCAGTGCGGGATCACCTGAAAACCGTCAGGCAGCGGATGGAAAAAACGGGGTGTTGGCGTGGATGCCGTCGGCTTCAGGCCGCCAGCGGGTGGGCATCGGCGGGCAGCCAGCTCAGGTGGATGTGCTGGCCGTGTGCAATGGGTTGGTTCAAGAAGGCGGCTTCGCTCAGGCTCACGCTCACCTGCTGCGAGGCGGGGTTGTCCACCTTCACGCCCAGCAGCACATAGGTGCCCTGGTACTCCACATCGGTCACCTGGCCGGGCAGGTGGGGGCGGTCGCCGGCGGCGGGCGGGGTGGGGGTGGCTGCCATGCGGTCGCTGCGGATGGCCACGCGCCCGGCGGGTGTGTCGAGCACGTTGTGCCCGCCCATGAAGCGGGCCACAAACTCGCTGGCCGGGCGGTTGAACACCTCGCGCGGGTGGCCAGCTTGCTCGATCCGGCCATGGTTCATCACCACCATCAGGTCGGCCAGGGCCATGGCTTCTTCCTGCGAGTGGGTCACGTGTACAAAGGTCAGGCCCAGCTCCTGCTGCCAGCGGCGCAGCTCGGCACGCATCTGCACGCGCAAAAACGGGTCCAGGGCCGACAGCGGCTCGTCCAGCAGCAGCACCTGCGGCTGCATGATCAGCGCCCGTGCCAGCGCCACGCGCTGCTGCTGCCCGCCCGACAGCTCACCCGGCTTGCGGTGCGCCAGGTGGCCCAGCGATACGCGCTCCAGCAGCTCGGCGGCGCGGGCGGTGCGCTCGGTTTTGCCCACGCCCTTCATCTTCAGGCTGAAGGCCACGTTGTCCAGCGCACTCAGGTGCGGAAACAGCGCGTAGCTCTGGAACATCATGGCCGTGCCCCGGCTGGCGGCAGGCAGGTCGGTGATGTTGCGCCCGCCCAGTAGGATGTCGCCCGACGACACCGACTCGTGCCCCGCCACCATGCGCAGCGTGGAGCTTTTGCCGCAGCCCGACGGCCCCAGCAGGCAGCAGTAACTGCCGGGGGCCACCCTCAGGTCGATGGCATCCACGGCCACGGCATCGGGGCCATACTGCTTGGTCAGGCTGACCAGCTCCAGAGAGGGGGGCGGGGGTGTGTGGGCATCCATGCCCGAGCTTTTGCAAACACTGTGCCAGCTTTGAATTCAAGTTTGCACTGAATTTGTATGCAATTTATGGTGCAATTTTGTGCGCAATATGCATTCTGGTGTGCGAGGTTCTCGCTCTTGGTGCGCAGTGTGGTGCAGTGATCCGCGCATCAGGCCCGACAATCGGGCATTGGCCTGGTGCCGCATCGCTTACCTTCATCCCATGTCCCCATCACACCGTACTCTGTTGCCCTTGCGCCTGCACATCGCTCCCAACCCCGCTGACACCCGTCCGCTGGTGCTGTTCCACGGCAAAGGCTGCCCCGATGGCTTTGCCGCCGCACTGGCGGCCTGGCGCTACTACGGCGGGCAGGCCGAGTTTCTCGGGCTGGACCACGGCCAGGTCTCGTCGCTGGCCGATTTGCCCGATGTGGCCGGGCGGGCGGTGTACATCCTCGACTTTTCCTTGCCAGCCGACGTGCTGACGGCCATTGACGGCTGTGCAGAAAAGCTGGTCATGCTCGACCACCACCAGAGCGCCGCCGACAAGCTGGCCGGGTTTGCCTGCCGCTGCGGTGCGGTTCACTTCGACATGGGCAAAAGCGGTGCCCGCCTGGCCTGGGAGTTTTTCTTCCCCGACCAGGAGCCCCCAGCCCTGGTGGCGATGGTGGAAGACCGCGACCTGTGGCTGTGGCAGCTGCCCGACAGCGCCGCCTTCCTGTCGGCCCTGGACATGGAGAAGCAGGACTTTGCCCGCTGGACCGAAGTGGCCAACATGGACGGCCCCGCACTGGCCGCCTACATCGCACGCGGCCAGGCGATGGACGACAAATTCCAGCGCCTGGCCCAGGACATCGCCAAGGATGCCCGCCCCATCACCTTCAACGGTGAGCAGGGCCTGATGGTCAACGCCCCCAGCGCCTTCCACAGCCTGGTCGGCAACATCCTGAGTGAACAATCAGGCACCTTTGCCCTGGTGTGGACGGTGACGGACAAAGGCCTGGTCAAGGGCGGCCTGCGTGCGGTGCGCAGCTACAACGTGATTCCGCTGGCCGAAAGCCTGGGCGGCGGCGGCCACCCCCAGGCCTGCGGCTTTCGCATGCCACCCGAGCGCCTGCCCGAGCTGCTGAGCGGGGTGTTCAGGGCGTGATGGGCCGGGGTGTTTTCAGCAACGCGGATTTCTGGCCTGAATCCACGCCTGGATGCGCTTGGATTGACTGTCGGGCAATGTGGTCTGTGCCAGTCGTTGCCGCAGTTCGTTGGCACTGATCAGCTGGTGGTTGAGCATCTCAGCCACAAACGGCCAGTCCTTGTCGCGCCCGGCAGCCAGTTTGGAAATGGCCAGGTCATGCAAATCCAGGCACCAACCCACTTTCAGGTCGGTGTTGGGGTTTTGCAGTTTGACCAGGCGGTGTTGCCAGCCTGCGGGCAGGATGGCTGTGTCTGGCCCCACGCCTTGCGCGTAGTAGCCAAACCGTTCATGAAATGGCGATGCCTCGCCGATGGCTCCGTCAATCAGGTCGGCCAGTTCGGGGGATTGCAGGGGGTAGATGTCTGCTTCCATTGACTCCACCAAGGAGTCGGGTGGATTGGGCACAGCCCCCAGGATGGACTGGCTGCCAATGATCACCAGCTCATATTCATTGGTGATGGCCGAGGCGGCGCGGATGATGTGCTCCAGCTCAGTGCGGCGCATGGGGGGTGCCCAATGAAGGATGGGATTCGCGCCAGGACTTCAGAAATGCAAATCGATCGGCATTGCTGAGCAGGCAGGCCAACGGGGAGCATTGGCGCATGGCGGTGGCGTGTTGGCTGGTGTCCAGTGCCAGGCGCAGGCAGGTGTCCATATCCATGTCCAGCCAGCGTTGCCATTCGTCCAGATAGCTGAATGTGCGCGGGGAGGCGGTGGCCCGCCAGTGTTTCAAGGTGGCTTGCGCACGTTCCAGCAGCTCAGGATGCGCCCGCACCTTGCTGGCAACCAGCTGGTGCAGGCGCAGACTTTTCTCGTCAAGTTCCTGGTGGGTGGGCATGGCGTGATGATAGTGCGCGCAGCACCTCACCCACCACCTGCGCCGTTTCAGCCGGTTTTTCCATGGGAAAGAGGTGGGTGCCTTCGATCATGCGCAGGCGCTCGGGGTGCTGGTCGGGCTGCACCACCTTGCGGGTCATGGTCATGCCCACCTGCTTCATTTCTGCCGACTGGGTGCCACCCACAAAAGCCACCGGGCAGGTCAGCGGGTGCTGGCGCAGCAGGCGGTCCAGGTTGTGGGGCAGGGTGTTGTAGATGGCGGTTTCCACGTCGCGGTCAAAGCGCAGCACGCGGTGGGTGCTGCCATCGGGCAGGGCCGCGTCTTCGGTGCCGTGGGCAATGTAGTCGGCCAGCACCTGGGGGTGCCACAGTGCAAAGGCGCGTTTGTGTGCCAGGTGTTCATGCACAGCTTCGGCGCTGGGCCACTGGTGGCGGCGTTTTTGGCTGACTTTGCCGGGTGACAGCGAGCCCACCACCTGCGTGTGCTTGGCCACGGCCAGCGCCTTGGCCTTCCAGCCACCCAGGATGGGCGAGTCCAGCAGCACCACGCCCTGCACACCACGCCCGCCCAGCAGGGGGAACCGGGCCGCACACATCAGGCTGACAAAACCGCCCAGCGAGTGACCCACCAGATACACCGGCCCATCTTCAGCCGTGCGTACCTGCATGGCTTGCTCCACAAAGTCGGCCAGCTGCTGCACCAGGTGCGGCCAGTTGCTGGTGACGGGGTAGCGCGGGTCGTGCCCGAAGCGATCCAGTGCCAGGGTGTCAAAACCCTGGGCTTGCAACCCTTCCAGCACCAGGCGGTAGGTGCCGCCCGGAAAACTGTTTCCGTGGCTGAAGATGACCAGCGGTTTCTGGGGCATCAAATCAGGCGTTCCTGCTCGTTGCTGATTTTCTTCAGGGGCAGGCTGCGGCCGCTGCCGGTCAGCAGCGGGACTTCGGTGTGGCTGCCGTCCCAGGTGGGGTGCTCGATGCTGTCAAACACTTCGCGCAACTTCTGGCCCCAGGTGCTGTGCACCATCTTGAAGTAGGGGTTGTGCTCGTCGATGCAGGTGATCTTGTCGCTTTGCAGCGTGTCGGCTTCATATACGGCCAAGTCCAGCGGCAGGCCCACCGACAGGTTGGATTTGAGCGTGGAGTCCATGCTGACCAGCACGCACTTGGCAGCTTCGTCCAGCGGGGTGAGCGGGGTGATCACGCGGTCAAGCACAGGCTTGCCGTACTTGCTTTCGCCGATCTGGAAGAAGGGAGTTTCGGGCGTGGCTTCGATGAAGTTGCCTGCCGAGTACACCTGGAACAGGCGCATGCCTTCGCCCTTGATCTGGCCACCGAAGATCATGGACACATTGAAGTCCACCCCGGCTGCCCGCAGGGCATCACCGTCACGCTGGTGCACATGGCGCACGGCAGAGCCCAGCACGCGGGCAGCATCGAACATGCTGGGCGCGTTCCAGATGGTGATGGGTTCTCCGTCGTCGTTCTTGAGCTTTTCGACCTGCAAAATCTCGCGCACCGACTGCGAAATGCTCAGGTTGCCTGCCGACAGCAGGCACATGAAGCGGTCACCGGGCTTCTCGTAAACGATCATCTTGCGGAAGGTGCTGATCTGGTCCAGACCGGCGTTGGTGCGGGAATCGGACAGGAAAACCAGCCCGGCGTTGAGTTTGACAGCGCAGCAGTAAGTCATGAAAAAAACGGGGTTGAAGGAAAAGTCAAAGGAAAAAGAAATTTCAGGCGGCCAGCCATTGGGCCGGGTTGTAAACCCGCAGTGGGCCATGCTGAAAATCGCGTTCATTGCGGGTGATGACGGCTTGTGCGCCAGCCAGCCGGGCGGCATGGGCCAGCACCGCATCTTCAAAATCGGCCATGGGGCTGGCCAGTGCATGCTCGATGACCTGCCGTGTGACCGGGGCCAGTTCCAGCATGCTCATCAGGCGGGCCACATGGGCGCGTGCAGCCCGGTCGCCCACGGTTTTGGCGGCAATGTAGTGGATGGTGGTGACCGTGGTGGCGCACAGGCAGGCGGGCAACAGGCCGGTCTCCACCTGGGCAAACAGCCGGGCAGCCGCATCGGCGTGGGGGGAGCGATCCAGCAGCAAGTCCAGTACCACGTTGGTGTCGATCACAACTTTCATTGGTGTTTGGTGGCCAGGTGCTGGCGGTGGTCTTCTTCGTCCACCACGGCGTGGGCCAGCACACCGCGCAGACTGCTGACCCAAGGGCTGCTCACAGGGGCTGGCTCAGGTTGTGCCTGGCGGGTGAGCTGGGCAAAGTAGTCGGCCACCAGCGCCGACACGGAGCGGTTGTGGGCCTGCGCATAGTCTTTGGCGGCAGCGATGAGCTGTTCGTCCAGCCGGAGGGTGAGTTTGGCGGTCATGGCGGGTGTGACGTACAAGTGGTGTTGAATTGTACGTTTGGGGCGCTGAATGCGTTGACAAGTGTGGTGCCAGGCATGGCGCATCACCGCCCGGCCAGCTTTTTGAGCCGGTACACCCATTCCAGCGCCTCGCGGGGGCTGAGGGTGTCGGGGTCGAGGCGGGCGATTTCGGTTTCCACCGCGCTGGGCTCGGGCGTGGCACTGGCGGGCGGAGGGGCGAACAGATCGACCTGCTGCTGGTGGCTGGCGCTCTGGGCTTCCAGGGCGGCCAGCGCATGCTTGGCGTGGTTGACCACAGCGGCGGGCACACCGGCCAGGCGGGCTACTTGCAGGCCGTAGCTGCGGCTGGCGGGGCCGGGCTCGATCTGGTGCAGAAACACGATGTCGGCACCGCCGCCCGAGCCGCTTTCAGCCGCACTCACATGCACGTTGTGTGCGGCATGGTGGGTGGCGGGGAATGTGGTCAGCTCGAAGTAGTGGGTGGCAAACAGCGTGAGGGCCTGCACCTTGTCGTGCAGGTGGCGGGCGATGCTGCTGGCCAGGGCCAGGCCGTCAAACGTGCTGGTGCCCCGGCCTATTTCGTCCATCAGCACCAGGCTGTGCGGGCTGGCGCTGTGCAGAATTTGCGCGGCCTCGGTCATCTCCAGCATGAAGGTGGACTGGGCGTTGGCCAGGTCGTCCGCCGCGCCGATGCGGGTGTGGATGGCATCCAGCGGCCCCAGCTGGCAGCTCTGTGCGGGCACATAGCTGCCCATGCTGGCCAGCAGGGCAATCACGGCCACCTGGCGCATGTAGGTGCTTTTGCCGCCCATGTTGGGGCCGGTGATGATCTGCATGCGGGCCTTGTGGCCCATCACCGTGTCGTTGGGAATGAAAGCTCCGGCGCTGCCCTCGGCCAGCCGCGATTCAACCACCGGATGGCGGCCCGCACGGATGTCCAGCCCCGGCTGCGCTGTGAACACGGGTCGGCACCAGTTGAGGGTGAGCGAGCGTTCGGCCAGCGCGGCCAGCGCATCAAGCGCGGCCAGGGCGCGGGCCAGTGCGCCCAGCGCGGGGACATGGGCTTGCAGTGCGTCCAGCAGCTGTTCATACAGCCACTTTTCTCGGGCCAGGGCGCGTTCCTGGGCGCTCAGGGCCTTGTCTTCAAAGGCTTTCAGCTCGGGCGTGATGAAGCGTTCGGCGTTTTTCAGGGTCTGGCGGCGGCG
>CALMMY010000045.1 GCA_937868695.1 uncultured Comamonadaceae bacterium | reverse complement strand
GTGGAAAGCATGAGCCGCGCCCCCTTCGTCATGCCCAAAGCCGAATCTGCCTTCAGCCGCAGCAACGCCGTGTACGACACAACCATAGGCTGGCGCTTCGTCAACAAGCTGATGAAGGCCCAGTACGGGGTCGATTCCATGCCCGAAACGGCAGAGAACGTGGCCGTTGAATTCAAGATCGAACGTGCCGCCCAGGACAACATGGCCATGAACAGCCAGCTGCGCGCCGTGGCCGCCATCGCTGCCGGGCACCTGGCACGCGAAATCTGCCCTGTCACCATCCCGCAAAAGAAGGGTGACGCTGTGGTGGTGGACACCGACGAACACCCCCGCGCCACCAGCCTGGAAGCCTTGGCCAAACTCAAAGGCGTGGTGCGCCCCGACGGCAGCGTGACCGCAGGCAATGCCAGCGGCGTGAACGACGGTGCCTGCGCCCTGCTGCTGGCTGACGAAGCCACCGCCGCCAAAAACGGCCTCACCCCCAAGGCCCGCGTGGTGGGCATGGCCACCGCAGGCGTGGCCCCGCGCATCATGGGCATCGGCCCCGCACCGGCCACCCAAAAGGTGCTGGCCCAGACTGGTCTGACTCTGGCCGACATGGACGTGATCGAGCTGAACGAAGCCTTTGCCGCCCAGGGCCTGGCCGTGCTGCGCCTGCTGGGCCTGCAAGACGATGACCCGCGCGTCAACGCCTGGGGCGGAGCCATTGCGCTGGGTCACCCGCTGGGTGCCAGCGGTGCCCGCCTGGCCACCACCGCCATCAACCGCCTGCACCACACAGGCGGTCGCTACGCGCTGTGCACCATGTGCATCGGCGTGGGGCAGGGCATTGCCCTGATTCTGGAAAGGGTCTGACGATGCGCACTGCCGGGTTGCCTCCAGCCGCGAACACCTCCTCGGGGGGCGGCCAACCGTCTACGGTGCAGCTCGGCTCGCCCGACGCACTGCGGGCCACTGCGCCGTCGCACATTCAACGCCAGGCTCCCCGGCACCGCCTCAAAGGCCGCCAGCCCACCCCCGAGGCGCTGGCGCAGTTGCATGCCCTCATTGGGCCACCGCCTGAAGGCGGGCACCGGCGCGACTTGCTGATCGAGCACCTGCATGCCATCAACGACCACTTCAACGGCCTGCCCGAGGCTCTGCTGGTGGCGCTCGCCGCCGACATGCGGCTGGGCGTGGCCGAGGTGTACGAGGTGGCCAGCTTCTACCACCACTTTGAGGTGCTGCCCGACGGCCAGACCGGCCCGGCACTGACGGTGCGGGTGTGCGATGGCCTGTCGTGCCAGCTGGCCGGGGCCGCGCCGCTGCTGGCCGACCTGCAAGCCCGTTTGCCCGCGCTGCTGGGGCGGGCCGATGTGAAGGTGCTGGCCGCCCCCTGCGTGGGCCGCTGCGAGCAGGCCCCTGCCGTGCAGGCAGGCCAGTTTCCCGTGGCCCAGGCCAGCACCGAGCGCGTGGCCGAGGTGGCTTCTGCCGTGCTGGGTGGTGCGCAAGCGCAAAAAGCACAGGCAGCCATCGAAACCATCGACATGCCTGCCTACCTGGCCAGCGGTGGCTACCGACTGCTGGCATCCGTGGCCAATGGCCAGCGCGATGGCGGGGATGTGGGCGAACAGCTCATCCGCACGCTGGAGCACGCCGGGCTGCGCGGCCTGGGCGGGGCGGGGTTTCCGGCGGGGCGCAAATGGCGCATCGTGCGCGGGC
>CALMMY010000044.1 GCA_937868695.1 uncultured Comamonadaceae bacterium | reverse complement strand
TGACCGTGACCGTGCAGCCCGGCGTGACGCGCAAGGCCGTGAACGAGGCCGTCAAGAGCGACGGCCTGTTCTTCCCCATCGACCCCGGTGCCGATGCCAGCATCGGTGGCATGGCCGCCACCCGCGCCAGTGGCACCAACGCCGTGCGCTACGGCACCATGCGCGACAACGTGCTGGCGCTGGAAGTGGTGACGGCCCAGGGCAAGGTCATCCGCACCGGCACCCGTGCCCGCAAAAGCAGCGCGGGCTACGACCTGACACGGCTGATGGTGGGCAGCGAGGGCACGCTGGGCGTGATGACCGAAATCACCCTCAAGCTCTACCCCCTGCCCGAAGCCGTGTCGGCGGCCACCTGCTCGTTCCCCAGCATCGAAGCGGCTGTGCGCACCACCATTTCCATCATCCAGATGGGCATTCCGATTGCCCGCTGCGAGCTGATCGACGCGGCCTCGGTGCGCGCCGTCAATGCCCACAGCAAGCTGAACCTGCGCGAAGAACCCATGCTGCTGATGGAGTTTCACGGCTCACCGGCCAGCGTGCAGGAGCAGGCCGAGCTGGTGCAGGAAATTGCCGGTGAATACGGCGGCCAGGCCTTCGAGTGGGCCACCACGCCCGAAGACCGCACCCGGCTGTGGACGGCCCGGCACAACGCCTACTTTGCCGCCGTGCAAAGCCGCCCCGGCTGCCGCGCCATCACCACCGACACCTGCGTGCCCATCAGCCGCCTGGCCGACTGCCTGCTGGACTCGGTGGCCGAGGCCGATGCCAGTGGCATCCCCTACTTCCTGGTGGGCCACGTGGGCGATGGCAATTTCCACTTCGGCTACCTGATCGACCCCGACAGTGCGCAGGAACGCGCCACCGCCGAGGCCCTCAACCACAAGCTGGTGGCCCGTGCCCTGGCGCTGGAAGGCACCTGCACCGGCGAGCACGGCGTGGGCCTGCACAAGATGGGCTTTTTGCTGGACGAAACCGGCGCGGGCGCGGTGGACATGATGCGGGCCATCAAGCAGGCCCTGGACCCCGACAACATCCTCAACCCCGGCAAGATTTTCAGCCTCGGCTGAGTGAGGCCAGGCCAGAGCGGCTTCAGAGTTTGCGCAGCCGCTCTATCAGTCCGTTCAGCTCGTCGAGCGAGCCAAAGCCGATGGCCAGCTCGCCCACGTCTTCCATGCGGCCCTGGCGCTTGACGCGCTTTTTCACCCGCACTTCCACGCTGGCGGTCAGCAAGTCGGCCAGTTCTTCTTCCACCCGCAGCACATCGCCGGATTTGGCCTTGGCGGCTTTGGGCGCGGTGGCCGACGCA
The DNA here is from genome assembly GCA_937868695.1 of uncultured Comamonadaceae bacterium. Taxonomy (GTDB): domain Bacteria; phylum Pseudomonadota; class Gammaproteobacteria; order Burkholderiales; family Burkholderiaceae_C; genus UBA2334. Next base: position 2,869 of record CALMMY010000044.1, on the reverse strand, counting down.
TCTTCGGACAGTTTTTTCACCAGCCCCTCGGCCTCGCGCACCGACAGGCTTTTGGCCGCAATCTGGTTGGCCGCCGTGATCTGCACCGCGCGGTCCAGGCTGAGCAGGGCGCGGGCGTGGCCCATGTCCAGGTCGCCCGCCATCAGCATGGTCTGCACCGGCTCGGCCAGGTTGAGCAGGCGCAGCAGGTTGCTGGCGGCGCTGCGCGAGCGGCCCACGGCCTGCGCGGCCTGCTCGTGGGTGTGGCCGAACTCCTGAATCAGGCGCTGCAAACCCTGGGCCTCTTCCAGCGGGTTGAGGTCTTCGCGCTGCATGTTCTCGATGAGCGCCATCGCCGCAGCGGTTTCGTTGCTGACGTTGCGCACCAGCACCGGCACGCTGTCCAGCCCGGCCAGGCGGGCCGCGCGGTACCGCCGCTCACCGGCAATGATTTCGTACACCGGGCGGGCACCACGCACGGCCACCACCTCACCCTGCCCCGCTTGCAGCTGGGCCAGCCGGGCCAGGCCATCGGCCTCATCCAGACGGCGCACCAGGATGGGCTGCATGATGCCCTGGGTCTTGATGCTTTCGGCCAGCTCGTACAGGCTGCCTTCGTCCATGCGGGTGCGCGGCTGGTAGGTGCCGGGCACCAGGTCGCCCAGGGCCAGGCTGGTGGGTTGCTCGGGTGCATCGGTGAGGGCGGAGCCCAGTTCGGCATCGAGTGCGGGGCCAAGCAGGGCTTGCAGGCCCCGGCCCAGTCCTTTGGGTCTGGCAGTTGCCATGGTGTGTGTCTTTCAGTTCAGAGGGGTTGGCCGCGCATCAGGCGGCACAGCAGGTCGTGGCCCTGGGGCCAGTCGCCCAGGCCCGATTCGGCGTTGATGTGGCCGCAGTCGCCCATGTCCAGCCAGGCACTGCCCCAGGCCGAAGCCAGCGCCTGTGCGCGGTCGTGGCTGCAATACGGGTCGGTACGGCTGCCCACCAGCAGGCTGGGGAATGGCAGGGCTTGCATGGCAATGGGTTGCCAGGTGGGCAGCTGGTGGCGCAGGTCGGGCCGCTCCACATCGCCCGGAGCCACCAGCAAGGCAGCCTGCACGCGCCGGGTGCTCTGGCTGATGCTGGCCCAGGCCGCCACCTGGATGCAGCCCAGGCTGTGCGCCACCAGCACCACGGGGTGCGGGCTGGCCAGCACGGCTTCTTCGAGCTGGATGATCCAGTCGCCGCGCAACGGGCGCATCCAGTCGTACTGCTGCACGCGCTGGTAGCCGTACAGGGCTTCCCAGCGGCTTTGCCAGTGGTCTGGCCCGCTGTTCTGCCAGCCAGGCAGGATCAGCACCGTGGCGGGCGCGGCCTGTGTTTCACGTGAAACAGAAGAATCGGTGTCGGACATGGTGCTCATTGGATCAATAGCTGATGACTGGGCTTGCATGGCGAGCGCAAATGGTCATTCCCATGCACTTTTTCAGGCGACGCTGCCTTCCAGTGTGTGGTCACGGGTTTCACAGTGAACGCACACGGGCCACCATCTCTTCGGCAAAGGCCACAAAGGCCAGGCTGCCCTTGGCTTGCGGGTCAAAGGCCACGCCGGGCAGGCCGTAGCTGGGCGCTTCGGCCAGGCGCACATTGCGCGGAATGACGGTGGCAAACACCTTGTCGCCGAATTTGTTTTTCAGCTCGTCGCTCACCTGCTGTTGCAGGGTGATGCGGTGGTCAAACATCACGCGCAGCAGGCCGATGATCTTGAGGTCGCGGTTGAGGTTGGCATGCACCTGGCGGATGGTGTTGGTCAGGTCGGCCACGCCCTCCAGGGCAAAGTATTCGCACTGCATGGGCACGATCACGCCATTGGCGGCGCACAGGCCGTTGAGGGTGAGCATGCTCAGCGAGGGCGGGCAGTCGATCAGCACAAAGTCGTATTCGCCAGCCACCGCTGCCAGCGCGGTTTTCAGGCGGCGCTCGCGCTGCTCCAGCGTGACCAGCTCCACCTCGGCCCCGGCCAGCTCGCGGTTGGCACCCAGCACATCGAAGGCGCAGCCGTGCGCATCCAGGTGGGCGGTGCGCACCCGCGCCTCGGTCACGCTGGCCGAGCCCAGCAGCACGTCGTACACGCTGTGGGCCAGCTGGCGTTTGTCCAGGCCCACGCCCATTGTGGCGTTGCCCTGGGGGTCCAGATCCACCAGCAGCACACGCTGCCCCACCTTGGCCAGACCCGCACAGAGATTGACAGCGGTGGTGGTTTTGCCCACCCCACCCTTTTGGTTGGCAATGCAAAAAATATGGGCCATGTGTACGAACTCGGAAAACAACAGAAACAAACCGTCGGCCCCTGCTGCGGGGCAGACACGAAAGCGGTGCATGGTGTCACACGCCAGCCCCTTCGGGCCTGGCCGGACTCAGCCGGTCACTTGGACAAAGCGAGCTTGATGCCAAACCCGATCAGAAACACCCCTGCCAGCTTTTCCAGCCCGCTGCTCACGCGCGGATTGGCGCGCAGGCGCTCGGCCATGTGGTGGGTGAGCAGGGTCACGATCAGGCCATACAGAAATGTCAGGGCTGCGATGGTAGCGGCCATCGCCCCAAAGGTGATCAGCCCCCGGTGGGTGGCGGGATCGACAAACAGCGGAAAGAAGGCCATGTAGAACACGATGGCCTTGGGATTGAGCAAGGTGATGGTGAGCGCCTGCTGAAAATATTGCCGGGGCCGGATGTTCAGAATGGGTGCGCTGCCAGGCTTGGCAGTCAGCATTTTGAAGCCCAGCCAGGCCAGGTAGGCCGCGCCCAGCCACTGCACCGCAGAAAACGCAGCCGGATACGCGGTGAGCAGCGCAGCCACACCGGCCACCGCCATCCACAGCAGCACCTGGTCGCCGGCAATCACACCGAACGTGGC
>CALMMY010000043.1 GCA_937868695.1 uncultured Comamonadaceae bacterium | reverse complement strand
GCTGTTTCTCCCCCTCCAACGCCGAAGCCATCCTGTTGCTTCCCCGGTTTGCCACTGCTGGCATGATGCAGCCATGACCACCTTGCGCATTGCCACGTACAACATCCACAAAGGGGTGCAGGGCCTGGGGCCTGCCCAGCGGCTGGAAATCCACAACCTGGCCCACGCGGTCGAGCAGCTGGATGCCGACATCGTGTGCCTGCAAGAGGTGCGTGCCCACCACCGCAAACTGGCCCGGCGCTTCGCGCACTGGCCCGAGCAAGGCCAGGCCGACTACCTGCAACCCGAGGGCTACGAAGCCGTTTACCGCACCAATGCGCTGACCCGCCACGGCGAACACGGCAATGCCCTGCTCAGCCGCTGGCCCGTCATCACCACCGGGCACGAGGATGTGTCGGATCACCGTTTCGAGCAGCGCGGCCTGCTGCATGTGCAGGTCGATGTGGAAGGGCAATCCGTGCATGTGGTGGTGGTTCACCTCGGCTTGCTGGCGGGCAGCCGGGAGCGGCAGATTGCCCGGCTTGGCCAGTACCTGGCCCGCGAAGTGCCTGCCGACCAGCGCCTGGTTGTGGCCGGTGATTTCAACGACTGGGGCGGGCGCTTGCACCAGCCGATGGCGGCGCTCGATTTGCGCACCTTCGAAGGCATCCGCCTGGCCACGTTTCCATCGCGCCTGCCTATGCTGCACCTGGATCGCATCTATGTGCGCGGCCTCACGCCGCTGCATGCCCAGGTGCCGCATGGCCGGGCATGGGCACGCATGTCGGACCACCTGCCGTTGATCGCCGAATTCGGCATGTGACCCACGCTGGCCATGCCTCTGCCCAGTGATTCCTCCCCAATACCCGAGCGGTTGACTGTCCCCGCCCGGTCGGATGAAGTCGGGTTGGGCGGCCGCCGGGCGGTGCGGTGGGGTTGGGCGGCCCGCCCCGCAACGGAGATGCTGCCGGGTCACAGGTTGGGCTTGCTGACCGGTGGCCATGATCTGTGTGCCGCCCTGGTGCAGGCAATGGATGCCGCCCGCAGCGTCATCCACCTGGAAACCTATATTTTTGAGTTTGAAGGCGCACCTCTGACGGTGGCGCACGCCCTGGAGCGTGCCGCCCGGCGTGGTGTGACGGTGCGGCTGGTGGTCGATGGCATCGGCACGGGTGAACTGCCCGTTGAATGGCGGCACCGCTTTGCCCAGGCCGGGGTGACATGGCGTGTGTACGCCCCCCTCGGTCGCTTTGGCCTGCTGATTCCCAGCCGCTGGCGGCGCTTGCACCGCAAACTCTGCGTGGTGGACGGGGTACTGGGCTTTTGCGGCGGCATCAACCTGCTGGATGACCACCTGGACCCCAACCTGGGGCCTTTGCAGTTTCCGCGCTTTGACTTTGCTGTGCGTTGCGCCGGGCCGCTCGTTCAGGACATGGCCGACACCATGTTGCAACTGTGGTGGCGCATGCAGGCTGTGCGCAAGGTGCGCCAGCGGGAGTTCGCCGCCGCCTGGCAGGCATTGAAGGCCGGCCAGGCGGTGGGCGACTTTGCCCAGTGGTGGCAGACCGCCCGCTGGTCGGCCTCGGCGGGCCATGTCCACACTCAGTCCACACACCAGGCCCCGCCGCCCCTGGTGGACAACGCCCAGGCCAGGCTGGTGCTGCGCGACAACATCTGGCACCGTGCCGACATCGAGCGCGCCTATCTCCAGGCCATTGCCGCCGCGCAGCACGAGGTGCTGCTGGCCAATGCCTATTTTGTGCCCGGCAAGCGCATCCTCCGTGCCCTTGAACAGGCCGTCAAACGGGGTGTGACGGTGCGCGTGCTGCTGCAAGGCCAGTACGAAGGCTTCATGCAATACCACGCCGCCCGACCGGTGTATGCCCGGTTGATCCAGGCTGGCGTGGATGTGCGCGCCTACACCCCCAGCGCCCTGCACGCCAAGGTGGCGGTGGTGGACGGGCAGTGGGCCACCGTGGGCTCCAGCAACCTCGATCCGCTCAGCCTGCTGCTGGCCCGCGAGGCCAACGTCGTCACCACCGATGTCCGCTTTGCCCAGGATTTGCGCCAACGCCTGCACCAGGCGCTGGAGCACGGTGCCAGTGCCTTGGACGGTGCCAGCCTGTTTCAACGCCCCCTGTCCCAGCGCCTGCTCGACCGTGTGGCCTTCGGTCTGATGCGGGCCGTGCTCTTTCTGACGGGTCACCGTTACTGAAAAATGGTTAATTTGTGCCGGTCAGTCGAAAAAAAGACCGGGTGGTAACATTTCATTCACGCATTCACGCCCGTGTGAATTTCCTTTTTTACACCTCGATTGACCATGACACCTGCTGATGACGATGAGGGCACCCCGGTGTCCGTCCAGATCCGGGAGCGCATCCGGGCCTCACGCCAGCGCTTTCATTCCAACGACAACATTGCCGAATTCATCCAGCCCGGCGAGCTGGAAAAGCTGCTGGACGAGGTGACCGGCAAGATGCAAGGCGTGCTGGAGAGCATGGTCATCGACACCGAAAACGACCACAACTCCAAAGACACCGCCCGCCGCGTGGCCAAGATGTACCTGAACGAAGTGTTCAAGGGCCGCTACGTCAAGGGGCCGGAGGTGACCGAGTTTCCCAACGCCGAGCACCTGAATGAGCTGATGATCGTCGGTCCCATCACCGTGCGCAGCGCGTGCAGCCACCACCTGTGTCCCGTCATCGGCCAAGTGTGGATTGGTCTGTTGCCCAACGAGCACACCAACGTGATCGGCCTGTCGAAATTTGCCCGCATGGCCGA
>CALMMY010000042.1 GCA_937868695.1 uncultured Comamonadaceae bacterium | reverse complement strand
CATCGCCTTGAACAGGTGCGCATACAGGCGGCTCACGGGCAGGCGGTGTGGGGGCTGGTCGGGGTGGTGGGGGTGCAGATGCACCCAGAGTTTGCCTGCCTCGTCGCGGGTGGCGCGGGTGATGGCTTCGGCGCGCACCACGGTGCCCCGGTGAATCTGCCAGAACTGCTGGGCATCGAGCTGGGGCAGCAGTTCTTTGAGCGGGGTGCGGATCAGCACTTCGCGGGTGGGGCAGATGACGCGCACGTATTTGTCTGCCGCCTCGAAGTACAGCACCTCGGCCACGGGCACCATCACCAGTGCGCTGCCCTGGGCTCCGGTGTGGCTGGCCTGGATGAGCGTGAGCCTGGGGGGGACTGGGTTGTGGAATGCCTGGGGTGCCAGGTCTGCCCCGGCCTGGGCCAGCAGGGCTGAAAGCTGGGCCAGCAGCGCGGGGGTCGGGGCGGTGCTGGCGGTGTTGGCGGGGGCAATGGCTGCGGATGCCGGGGCTGAATCGTGGTGCTTGTCAGAAGAGATAGCGGTCTGTGCTTGATCCGTGAGCGCAGAAGCCAGTTTTTGCACGGTTTTTTTCAGGCGCTCGCGCTGCACGGGCTTGAGGATGTAGTCCACCGCCTGGGTCTCGAAGGCGGCGACGGCGTACTGGTCATAGGCCGTCACAAACACCAGTTGCGGAAACGCCCGGCTGCCCTGCTCTGGCCAGGCATCGGCCAGCTCGGCGGCGGCTTGCAGGCCGGTCTGACCGGGCATGCGGATGTCGAACAGCAGCACATCGGGTTGCAGCTCCAGCGCCCGGCGCACGGCGCTGTGGCCGTCGCCCACGGTGGCCAGCACCTGCAACTGTGGCCACACAGCGGCCAGGTCGGCTTGCAGGGCGGCGGCCAGCAGGGGCTCGTCTTCGGCAATCAGGGCGGTGGCACGGGGCAGGGTGGCGGGCGTGGTCATGCTGGGAAGATGTGGTTGATTTGCACGTTTGCGGTGGTGCCTGTGGGGTGGTTGGCCAGCAGCTCGAACGTGGCCTGATCGCCGTAGGCGGTGGCCAGACGCTCGCGCACCTGGGTCAGGCCAAAGCCGCTGGTGTGCTGGCTGGCATGGCTGTCAGGCATGGGGTCGGTTGCGGATGAAGCTGTGGCTGCGCTGGCGCTGGTGTGCAGCTGCGGGCAGCCCAGGCCGGTGTCGGTTACCTCCAGTCGCAGGTGGGGGCCGTGCTGGCTGGCGCGGATGGTGAGGTGGCCGCCTTCCACCTTGGGCTCCAGCCCGTGCTGGATGGCGTTTTCTGCCAGAGGTTGCAGCAGCAGCGGCGGGATGGGGGCGTGGCGCAGGGCATCGGGCAGCTCAAGCGTGACTTGCAGGCGCGGCCCCATGCGGATGGCCATCAGCGCCAGGTAGTCGCCCAGGCGGGCAAATTCGGCTTCGAGGGTGTGCGGTGGGCTGTCTGGCCCGTGGCGCGAGGCGCTGAGGGTGGCACGCAGGTAAGCAATGATGTGGTCCAGCATGGTCTGCGCCCGCACCGGGTCCAGGCTGATGAGCACCCGCAGGTTGGCCAGGGTGTTGAACAGCATGTGCGGCTCCAGCTGGCTTTCCAGCAGGCGCAGCTGGGCCTCGGAGGTCTGGCGCTGGGTGCGCTCCAGCTCGGCTTGCAGGTAGCTGCTTTTGCCCGCGAGGTAGAAGTACAGCGTCATGGCGCTGCCCACCACAAAGGTCATCACGAGCATCATCCAGGCCATGCGCGGGTTGGTGGTCACCAGCAATTGGCCAGGGTGTTTGGCATACAGGTTGCCCAGTGTGGTGCCGATGGTGGCCCCCAGCAGCACACCGCCGGGCACCAGCAGCGCCATGCGCCAGCCCCTGGGAAAGCCGCCAGGGTCGCCGGGGCGGGCCAGCCAGACGGCCCCGGCGTTGATCAGTGCCCAGATGGACAGGCCGATGGCCTGCGAGTACACCATCTGCTCGTTCAGTGGCCCGGTGTTGGCCCACCACAGCATGAGGGCGATGCCAGTGTTGACGCACAGGGTGATGGTCGCCCCTTTGAGCAGGGTGCGTGGCGTACACAGGGAGCTGGCGCTGGCCGGGGGAGTGGTGTGTGGCATGGCCGGGCAGTGTAAAGAGGAAGAGGGCGCTCACACCCAGCCCAGCCACTGCCCCCACACCAGTTGGCCCAGAAAGCGGCTGGGCAGCAGGGTGAACACGCCCGCCCCCACGCAGGCCTGCCAGTACAGCCCGCGCATGGCCTTGCGGTGGCCGGTGATGTTGCGCTGCACCAGAAAGCGGAAGGCAAAAAACAGGCCCGCCAGCGTCACCGGCACCAGCAGGTGAATGGGCGTGTACCCCCCCAGGTTGGGCAGGCTGAAGTCGCGGATGAACAAGGCCGAAATGGCTGTGACCAGCATCATCGTTACCCAGGCATACCCGGCAGCCCGGTGCAGACGCGGCATGGCCAGCACCCCCTGCCGCCGCGCCCACAGGGCAACCGGGCCAAGGGCCAGCGCAGCCAGTGCAGCGCAAAGGTGGATGGTGATGGCAGGTGTGAGTGTGTGCATGGCAGTCGGCGGCAGGAAGGTGGTGGGTGGAAGGGGGCGCTTCCAGGTCGTTCAGTGACCTTGGCCGCCACTGTGCCGCGCCTGCCTGCCCCGCACCATGCACTTGCGATGAACTGCGCTCCCGGCGGCGTGAAATGCCGTCGGGGTGGTGCAGACTGCCGATCACGGGCTGATTTTTGCCGTTCTTTACGTGCCAGATGCGTGGATTTCACCGCTCTGCCATCTGCTTGTAGGGCCCATTCCTACAATCCACCCCATGAAAAAATCAAGTTGGATCATGGGTGCGGTGGTGCTGGCGCTGGCCGCTGGCGGTGGTGCGTGGTGGTGGAGCCACAGCCAGACCGGGGCGGTGGTGGCCTGGCGCACGGGGCAGATTGAGCGTGGGGCGTTGCAGGCCACGGTGTCGGCTTCGGGCACGGTCAATCCGGTCACGCAGGTGTCGGTCAGCAGCCAGATCAGCGGGCAGGTGCGCCAGGTGCTGGCCGATTTCAATGCCGAGGTGAAAGCGGGCCAGCTGATTGCCGAGATCGACCCCGAAACCTACGAATACCGCGTGCGCTCGGCCCAGGCCGATGTGGATGCCGCCCGCGCCAATGTGCTGACGGCGCAGGCCAATGCCGCCGCCAGCCGGGCCGCCATTTCGCGGGCGCAGACCGATGTGGCCGAGGCCCAGCGCATCCACGACCGCAACCTGCAACTGGTGGACAGGGGCTTCATCGCGCAGAGCGAGGCCGACCGCACCCGCGCTGCCCTGGCCTCGTCGCAGGAGTTGCTGAAGTCGGCCCAGGCGCAGCTGGGCGTGACCGAAGCGCAGATCAAGACGGCGCAGGCCAGCGTGGCGCAGAAAGAAGCCGTGCTGGCCCAGGCGCGGGTGGACCTGGGGCGCACCCAGATCAAATCGCCGGTCAACGGCATCGTCATCAAGCGCACGGTGGAGCGCGGCCAGACGGTGGCCGCCAGCCTGCAAGCGCCCGAGCTGTTTGTGATTGCGCAGAACTTGTCGGACATGCAGGTGGATGCCAGCATCGACGAGGCCGATGTGGGCCGCATCCGCACCGGCCAGAAAGCCAGCTTCACGGTGGATGCCTTCCCCGGCCAGACCTTCGAGGGCAAGGTCAGCCTGGTGCGCAAGGCCGGGCAGAACGTGAGCAACGTGGTCACCTACATCGCGGTGATTGCCTTTGCCAACCCCAGCGGCAAGCTGCTGCCTGGCATGACAGCGAATGTGCGCGTGGTGACCGATGTGCGCGACGATGTGCTGAAAGTGCCCAACGCCGCCCTGCGCATGCGCCTGCCCGGCGTGGAACCAGCGGTGAAGGATGCGAAAAACGAGACAGACAAAACAGCCCCCGCCTCACAGTCGGCAGCGGCTGGTGCGGCGGCCGGTTCAGGTGCTACGGGCAGCACGACGGGCAGCACGACCGCCAGTGCGGCCAGCGCAGGCGGCCCCGGTGGCGCACTGGCCGAGTTCCGCAAGCGGCTGGTCACCGAGCTGGCCCTGGACGCTGCCCAGCAGGAAAAGGTGGAGGCCATCTATGCAGCCGCCCGCCCTGAGTTCATGAAACTGCGCGAGCTGCCCGAAGACCAGCGGCCCAAGGCCCGCGAACGTGTGCTGGCCGATGTGCGGGCCAAGGTGGGCGATGTGCTCACGCCCGAGCAGCGCGTCAAATACGCGGTGCTGGTGGCCGAAAGCGCCAGCCGCCAGACCACACGGGGCCGCCTGTTTGTGCCGGGGCCTGACGGCCAGCCCGTGGCCCACGACGTGCGCCTGGGTCTGACCGACGGCACCAGCACCGAGCTGGTGCTGCCCGCCAATTCCCCGCTGGCCGAGGTGCTGAAGCCCGGTACCACCGTCATCACCGGCCAGCCACCGGCAGCGGGTGCTGGCGCAGCCGGTGCGCCCAAGCCAGCCAGCGGCGCACCGCGCCTGCCGTTTTGATGGCCACCATGTCCACGCCTGCGGCCAGCGACCGGCCCCTGATCGAGGTGAGCCAGCTCACCAAAAGCTACACCCTGGGCGACCAGACTGTGCATGCGCTGGCCGGGGTCAGCCTGTGCATCGCGGCGGGCGAGTTTGTGGCCATCATGGGCGCGTCGGGCTCGGGCAAGTCCACCCTGATGAACATTCTGGGCTGCCTGGATGTGCCCACCACCGGCCACTACGCGCTGGTGGGCGAGGCCGTCGAAGGCATGCGCCCCGACGAACTGGCCGGGGTGCGCAACCGCCGCATCGGCTTTGTGTTCCAGCAGTTCAACCTGCTGCCCCGCACCAGCGCCCTCGAAAACGTCGAGCTGCCCATGATTTACGCCGGGGTGAAAGCCGCCGACCGCCACCCCCGCGCCATGCAGGCCTTGCAGCGCGTGGGCCTGGGCGAGCGCACCGGCCACACGCCCGCCGAGCTGTCGGGCGGGCAGCAGCAGCGCGTGGCCATTGCGCGGGCGCTGGTCAACAACCCGCAGCTCATCCTGGCCGACGAACCCACCGGCGCACTCGACACCACCACCAGCGAAGAGGTGATGCGCCTGCTGCGCGACCTCAATGCCCAGGGCATCACCATCGTGCTGGTGACGCACGAGCCCGACATCGCCGCCTGGGCACGCCGAAAAATTGTGGTGCGCGATGGCCGCATTCTGGAAGACACGGGGGTGTGCGCATGAACTTTGTTGCCGCCTGGCGCAGCGCCTGGAAAGCCCTGGCCGCCAACGCCCTGCGCAGCCTGCTCACCATGCTGGGCATCATCATCGGCGTGGCGGCGGTCATCACCATGATGGCCGTGGGCCGGGGAGCCACCGACCGCGTGCAGGCCCAGATGAAGGGGCTGGGCAGCAACATCATGCTGGTGCTCAACGGGGGCATCAACAGCAGCGGCACCCGCCTGGGTGCCCAGAGCAACCAGCGCCTGACCGAAGAAGACGCGCAGGCGATGGCGCTGGAGGTGCCCGAAGTGCAGGTGGCCGCACCCACCTCGCGCACCACCGGCCAGGTGGTGTGGGGCAACACCAACTGGGGCACCACCGTCTTCGGCGTGACCAACGACTACCTGGAAGCCCGCGACTGGCCGCTGAAATCGGGCCGCCTGTTCGACCCTTCCGAAGCCGAGCGCGCGGGCAAGGTGGCATGGCTGGGTGCCACCGTGGTGCGCGAGCTGTTTGGCGACCAGGATCCGGTGGACCAGATGGTGCGCGTGCGCGGCGTGCCCGTGCTGGTGGTGGGTGTGCTGGAGCCCAAAGGCCAGAACAGCATGGGCCAGGACCAGGACGATGTGATCATGATTCCCCTGTCCACCCTGCGCAACCGCATCTGGGGCGGCAACACCGCAAGCCGCCAGAAAACCGTGGGCTCCATCTCCGTCAAGGTGCGCGAGGGCCAGAGCATGGCGGTGGCCGAAGAACGCATCAAGGAGCTGCTGCGCCAGCGCATGAAGGTGCAGCCCGGCGGCGACGATCCGTTCAGCGTGCGCAACCTGACCGAAATTTTGCAGGCCCAGGAAGCCTCGGCCCGCATCATGACGCTGCTGCTGTCTGCCGTGGCCGGGGTCAGCCTGGTGGTGGGCGGCATCGGCATCATGAACATCATGCTGGTCAGCGTGACCGAGCGCACCCGCGAAATCGGCCTGCGCATGGCCGTGGGCGCACGGGGCAAAGACATCCTGGCGCAGTTTCTGATCGAGGCCGTCACCCTCAGCCTGCTGGGCGGGGCGGTGGGGGTGCTGCTGGGCTTCGGTGCCACCTGGGCCGTGGGCCAGTTTGCAGGCTGGCAAGTGGCCATGAGCCCCGATGCGGTGTTGCTGGCGGTGGGCTTCTCGGCGCTGGTGGGGGTGTTCTTCGGCTACTACCCGGCCCGGCAGGCCTCGCAGCTGCTGCCCATTGCGGCGCTGCGGTATGAGTGATCTTCAAACCTGAAAATTTACCCTCTTGGGCCTGAGAGCCTTTTATAACGATGAATCACCTGTTTCAAGCCTTGTCTGCCCGTGTCGATGTGTGGCGCAAAGACAGGTACGTGTGTCCCGATTACCCCGCCATTGGCGAAATTTTGGATTTCGCCCTGGAAGACCCCGCTACACAACAGCTGCGCTACCTGCGTCGGGCGCAATTGCGGGCGCTGGAAACCTACTGGTATCTGCGGCTGGTGCTGCACACCCCGCGCATTCCTGATCTGTATACCGAGTTGTTTCCCAAGCCCAAAGACCGGCGCGAAGCCATGGGCCTGACATCGCGCGACATCGTGGACATGATTGCCGACGAAGGGCTGGATGCCGTCCTGCAACGGCTGCAAACCGACAACGCCTTTGTCCGCAAACACGGGCTGGAAAGTCTGCGCGAGACCTTCGCGCTCGACTACCCCAGCTACATCCTGGCGCTGGCAATGGGGGCCGGTAAAACCATCCTCATGGGTTCCATCGTGGCCACCGAATTTGCAATGGCGCTGGAATATCCCGACGGCCCGTTTGTTCAGAATGCGCTGGTTTTTGCCCCTGGCAAAACCATTCTCAGCGCCCTGCGCGAGTTGGCTGACATCCCGTTTGAGCGGCTATTGCCCGCCCGCCTGCACAAACCGTTTGCCGCCAGCCTCAAGCTCACCTTTACCCGCGACGGCGACAAGCAAATCCCCATCACACTGGGCAGCAGCTTCAACGTCATCGTCACCAATACCGAAAAAATCCGCATCCAAAAACCTACGGTGCGCAACGCCGGGCAAGGCCGTCTGTTTGCCGGTACCAAAGATGAAGAAGCCACCGCAATGGCCAATTTGCGCCTGCAAGCCATTGCTTCATTGCCGCACCTGGCCGTTTTCTCTGACGAGGCCCACCACACCTACGGCCAAAAGCTGCTCGGCAAGTGGGAAAAGGACAAAGCCACCGGCGAGCTGGTGTTCAAAGACGATGGCATCAAAAAAGTGCGCCGCACCATCGACTACCTGGCGCAGGAAACCAACCTCATCGTCACCATCAACGCCACCGGCACGCCGTATTTCGAGCGCCAGCCCCTACGCGACGTGGTGGTGTGGTACGGCCTGGGCGAGGGTATCCGCGATGGCGTGCTCAAAGAGCTGGCCAACGGCATCAAGGTTCTGGAGTTGGGTGACGGCGAAGCCCAGCGCATGGTGCAAAGCGTGGTCGATGACTTTGTGGCTGACTACTGGCCCACCGTGCTGGACAACGGCGCACCGGCCCGACTGGCGCTGTACTTTCCCAACCTGGAAACCCGCGACGAATTGCGCCCGGCCATCGAGTCGGCATTGCTGGCGCATGGCATTGGCACCGACACCTTGCTGGCGGTAGACAACAAATCCAGCGATGCCATCCGCCGCTCCTTTGAGGCTGTGGCCCGTGACCCCGAAGCCCCGCACCGCGTGCTGCTGCTGGTCAACATGGGCACCGAAGGCTGGAACTGCCCCAGCCTGTTTGCCTGCGCTCTGGTGCGCAAGCTGGCCACCAGCAACAACTTTGTGTTGCAGGCCGCCACCCGGTGCCTGCGCCAGGTGCCCGGCAACACCCGGCCTGCCCGGGTTTACCTCACGGCCAGCAACAAAAAAACGCTGGAAGACCAGCTGGCTGAAACCTATGGCACCAGCCTCAAAGCCCTCGACACCCAGCACGCCGAGCGGGTCGAGAAAACCATACGCCTGCACAAACCGCACCTGCCACCCCTGCTCATCAAAAAGCGCGTGCTGCGCATACAGCGCAAAGTCCAGCCTGCCGCCGCCATGCCGTTGACCTTCAGCGTGCTCGACGTGGCCGTGCCAACGGGGCCATTGGTGCAAACCTGGAGCCCCGTGCTGCTGGCCAGTGGCAACACCCGCCTACAGCGCCAAGATGCTGCCGATGTGCTGCTGGAGCCCTTCACGCCCACGCTGGACTGCTACACCGCAGCCGCCAGGTTGGCCACCCGCTACCACCTGCCCACGCCCGAACTGCTGGCTGCGCTGCGCCAGGCCTATGCCGCCCACGAAGTGCCTGAGCACCACATGGATGCCCTGGGCGGGCAGATTGAAGCCCAGCGCAACCAGTACGAAGAAGCCTGGGACGAGATCGAAGTGGCCGTGGCCCTGATCAAGGCAGAAGGCTTTGACCGTGCCGACATCAAAGGCCAGCCCGTCTACACCGCCCGCATCAGCTTCGACAAGAAAAACGAGCACCTCTACAAAACCGCCCAAGACACCGCCCATGCCGCGTTGGCGCTGCAAACCAGCTTCCACTACGAGGGCTACAACTTCGACTCCAGCCCCGAAGCCGAATTTCTCGACTGGACCCTGGGCCTGTTGCAAACCCATCCGCACCAGATTGAAGGCCTGTGGTTCACAGGCGGACTGACCGATGCCGGCAAAACCGACCTGCGTGCCGAATACCAGGGCGACGATGGCCGCTGGCACACCTACACGCCAGACTTTGTGCTGCGCCGCGCCGACGGCAAGCATCTGGTTGTGGAAGTGAAAAGCGACAAACTCAGCCCAGACATTGCGGCTGACATGGCCCGCCATGCCGCCGGGCAAGCACCGCAGACCCTGGAAGGCCGCAAAGCCGTGGCCCTGAAACGCTGGGAACAGCTCAACCCCGAGCGGCTCAGTTACCACGTCATGTTTGCCGATACAGCCCTGAAGGATGAAGGCAAAAAGACCGTGCGCGATTTCATTGAAATGTTGGCATAATTGCCAACATGGCCGCGCAACTCATCACCCGCTTCAAAAACATCACACCCGATGGCGGAGTCATCGAACTGGTGGTGTGGAAAGTGCCCCAGCCCGTGCCGCCCACGCAGCATGGCTACAAGTACCGTGCGGTGTACGCCCTCCAGGGTGTGCGCGTGGTGGGCTTTGACAACGAGCGCGGCAAGGGCGACCACTGCCACCTTGACGGCACCGAGGTGCCCTACGTCTTCACCAGCGTGGAGCAGTTAATCGAAGACTTCATTGCAGCCGTGGCTGCCAGGAGAGAACCATGACCGACCGCAGCCTGACCATCACCCTGCAACCCGACTGGAAGGCCGCCCTGCGTGCCGTGGGCCAGATCGCCCAGGCCGACAGCTACCAGGGTGAAGTGCTGAATTTTGAGAGCCCGGCGCAGTTTTTCGGGCAACTGACCGAAAAACGCTGGGAAATCGTCCATGCCACCCAAGGGCGGGGCGAGCTGTCTGTGCGCGAACTGGCCCGCACCGTGGGCCGCGATGTCAAGCGCGTGCATGAAGACGTGGTTACCCTGGCCGACTTGGGGCTGCTGGAGCGCACCGAAAGCGGCGGCGTGGTCTGCCCCTACGCCACCTTGCACATTGACATGTACCTGAAAGCAGCCTGATGGCATCGACCACC
>CALMMY010000041.1 GCA_937868695.1 uncultured Comamonadaceae bacterium | reverse complement strand
TGCAGCGGGGTGGCCAGGCGGTCCAGGCGCTGCTCGTTCAGGTCAAAGCCCAGGTCGGCCATGCGCCGGTTGAACGCGGGGCGGTTGCCCCGGTGGGGATCGACGATCCACACCTCGGCGCTGGGCTGGGTGTGGTCTTCAATGAAGCGTGCCAGGCCGCCGCTGTCGTCGCGCTCATACAGCACATCGCTGCCCATGATGAGGTCGAACCGGCCCGACACATCGACGCTGCCATCGTTGGCCGCATGGCCGGAGTCTTCCACTGCCTGCACGCCGGGGGCGGATGCGGGCAGGTGCGGGCCGCCATCGGCAGGCGACGCGGGATGGGCCACCTCGCCCCACAGGCCGTGGCGGTATTTCATGGGGGCCAGGCCGTTCAGGCGCAGGTTGTTGGCCAGAAACAGGCCGGCCAGCGGGTGGCAGTCGCTGGCGGTCATGTCGGCCCCCCGGCGGTGGCCCACCAGGCTGGCCAGGCCCAGGCCGCAGCCGATTTCCAGAATGCGTTCGCCCGCCGTGACCGGGCGCTGCCCCATGCGGGCGGCCAGCTCGGCCCCCGAGGGCCACAGCAGGCCGAACAGGGGCCAGGTGGCCGCCGAAATGCCCACCAGGGCGGCCAGGCCCTGCGGGTCGGAGAACTGCTGGTTGTCGAGCAGGGAGCGGATGTGCAGGTCGGCCACACCGCTGATGGCGATGCACTCTTGCTTGGTGAGGTAGCCGGGCATGGCGCGGGTGACCCGGCGCGTGAGTCGGGGCCGGGCAATGAGGAAAGGGTGGCTAGTGTAGGTGGCAGGCTGTCCGATCGGCCCAGATGAATACAATTCTCATTTACGCTCTGACGTGCTTTCCCTGCTGGCTTGGCTCCGGCCCGTTTCTTTCCTCTCTCCCCCATCCTTTATGTCGCGCTGGCCTTTTTTGCTGTTGCTGACCCTGCTGGCCGCCATGCTGACCTTGCCCGTGGTGTCGCTGGGGCTGTCGTGGTTGCAGTGGAATGCCGAGGTGGCCCAGGTGCTGGGCGAAATGGCCAGCACGGTGCTGCCGCAGTACACCTTGACCACGCTGTGGCTGAGCCTGGCGGTGGCGCTGGGCGTGACGCTGGTGGGCCTGTGTACGGCCTGCGCCGTGACGCTGTTCGACTTTGCAGGCCGCCGCTTCTTTGAATGGGCGCTGCTGCTGCCGCTGGCCATGCCCGCCTATGTGGTGGCCTACGCTTACACCGACTTTTTGCAGTTCTCCGGCCCCTTGCAGGTGGGGTTGCGCGAGGCATTTGGCTGGCAGGGGCGGGTGTTTCCTGAAATCCGCAACACCGCCGGGGCGGCCTGGGTGTTCACGTTCTCGCTGTATCCGTATGTGTATCTGCTGGCCCGCACCGCGCTGGGCGAGCGGGCCAGCCAGCTGATGGAGGCCGCCCGGCTGCTGGGCGCACCGCTGGGTCGGCGCATCCGCGAGGTGGCGCTGCCGCTGGCCCGCCCGGCGGTGGCCGCCGGGG
>CALMMY010000040.1 GCA_937868695.1 uncultured Comamonadaceae bacterium | reverse complement strand
GTCGGTTGCGCATGATTACTTAAAACAGCACAAACTCGCCATTGGCCAGCGCCGTGCGCATTTGCGCCAGCAATTCATGGCGGCTCTGTGTTTTGCGGTCCACTTCCGGGTCAAACAACTGGTAGCGGTTTTTGCCCGCTTGCTTGGCCAGGTACATGGTCTGGTCGGCGTGGCGCAGCAGCGTGTCGGGGTCGGCACTGTCGTGCGGATACAAAGTCACGCCGATGCTGGCCGAGATGCTGATGACGTGGCCACCGGCATTCACAGGTTGACGCACAGTCTGCAACACACGCGACAGAATGACCGCACATTCATGGGGACTGTCCAAGTCGGAGAGCAGCAGCACAAATTCGTCGCCACCCAGGCGTGCCAGGGTATCGTGGGCACGCAGTGCCGATGTCAGATTGCGTGCCACGCCCACCAGCAACTGGTCGCCCACCTCGTGTCCGTGCTGATCGTTAATCAGTTTGAACCCGTCCAGATCCAAAAAGCAGATGGCACCGACTTTTTCACTGCGTTGCGCATGCAGAATCATCTGGTTCAGCCGATCCGACAGCAGGCGGCGATTGGGCAACTGGGTCAGGGGGTCGTAATTGGCCACGCGGGCCAGTTCGCGCTCATGGGCTTTGCGCTCGGTCACATCGGTGCCCAGCACGTAGTAGCCAGCCACAGCTCCCTGTTCGTCCAGTTTGGGCAGGTAGTGGATGACTTGCCACACACCTGGAAACGGCTCCCAGTCGTAGCTTTGCGGCTGCCCTTGCAACACCTTGTCAATCATGGGGGAGGCCACGCGGTAGCGGTCTTCGCCCAGAATTTCACTCACCGACTGGCCAGTGATGTCGGCCTTGTCGGGGGCAAAACGGGCCTGGTATTGCGCGTTGACATACACATACCGCTGCTGGGCATCGACGTAGGCAATCAGGGCCGGCACGCTGTTGATCACATTGGTCAGATGTTCGTGACTCTCTCGCAGGCGGTAGATGCCCTCTTCCACCCGCATTTGCAACTCAGCTTCACTCTCCTCCAGAACAGAATGACTATGCTGCAAACGCTTTAACCGCTGACGCATGACCCGATAGGTGAGCACAAAAAGCAGCATGAATATGGAAGAAACCACAATTTCAGACCAGAACATGAGCAGGTCTGCATTTTTGTGCTCGTCACTGCGCTGCTTCAGCAAAGCGCGTTCAACCGATTCCATGTCTGCGAGCAAGCGATTGGTGCGCTCACGGGTCACTTGCAGGGGAGCCAGAGCCACATAGGCGGTGGCGGCCTCCTGCCCCTCTGTGCTGCGCAAGTGCTCGACCTGGCGAGAGATCCGCAACCGCTCATCCAGCGTCGAACGCAATTCACCCCATGTGGTCTGTTGCGCTGGGTTGTCGGCTGTTTCAATACGCAACCTTTGCATCAACAGTTCACGCTCAGCAATGGTGGCATTGCGCTCGGTCAGATTAACGGGGTTACCCGTCATGCGGTAGGCCTGGGTATTCAGCTCGACCTGAACCGTGTGACTGCGAATATGGGCCAGATGATTGAGCACTTCAAGTGCCTGCTCCACCTTGCTTGCAGCCGTGGCAGCCGAGTTCGCATGCGACCATGTGAGGCCACTGAGCATGGCAACCAGCATCATGACGGCACTGAACGCCATCAACAGCCGGAACTCGAAATCGAACTTCACCATGACCCGTTTTTCGCTCAAAAATAAGTTATTAAATACAACTTATTTATTCTGATTGATACCCCATACAGGGGCAACGGGTAAACCACTAACCTTTCGCAGTCACAGTGCAAAAGATCACAAGATATTAAGCAAGGTACTGTGCAGCCTCATCCCCCCAGTCCGGCAAACACGTTTTGCACGTCTTCGTTTTCGTCGATGGCGGCCAGAAAGGCTTCCACTTCTTCCAGCTGCTCGGCGCTCAAGCTGGTGGGGTCGATGGGGTTTTTGGGCTTGTAGCCCAGCTTGGCCGACAACACGGTAAAGCCCTGGGCGGGCAGCGCGCGGCTCACCAGATCCAGGTCGGCGTAGTCGGTCAGGAACACCGTGGTGCCCTCTTCGTCACCCGGCTCCAGGTCTTGCGCTCCGGCCTCGATGGCGGCCATCTCGGCATCGGCCCCGGCGGTGGTGGCTTCGGCCTCGATGATGCCCACATGGTCAAAGTCCCACGACACCGTGCCCGAGGTGCCCAGCTGTCCCTTGCGGAACAGCACCCGCATGTCAGAAGCGGCGCGGTTGACGTTGTCGGTCAGGCACTCGACCATCACGGGCACGCGGTGCGGTGCATAGCCTTCGTAGATGACATGCTCAAAATGCACCGCCTCGCCCGTGAGGCCCGCTCCTTTTTTGATGGCGCGATCCAGTGTGTCTTTGGGCATGGACACCTTGCGGGCTTGCTCCACCACCAGCCGCAGGCGCGAGTTGGCCGACGGATCAGGCCCCTGGCGGGCGGCAATCATGATGTCTTTAGCCAGTTTGCCAAACAGCCGCCCCTTGGCATTGGCCGCCAGGTCTTTGTGCTTTGCTTTCCACTGTGCGCCCATGTCGGTGTCCTTTGTGTGTGTTTGCGTGGTGTCTCGGAATGAGGGTGGGCAGTGTAGGCGCACCGGCCAGGCCCACGGCACCAAGACAGGGCCGCACACTCAGGCAATCACCAGCAGCACCTTGATCTTGGCCCGCACATGCTGCATCACGCTGGCAGATACGCTGCCCTTTTTCTCAGCTTTGCGTGTACGCCAGCCCAGCGATTCTGGATGGGGTGGCGTTGCTGCACTCTGCCGGTTCGGGGTGACGCTGCTTCGCTCTGCTGATTCGGGCTGA
>CALMMY010000039.1 GCA_937868695.1 uncultured Comamonadaceae bacterium | reverse complement strand
ACCGCTGGCGGTGGTCAAGTGCATCGCGTTGAAGACTGGGGCCGTCGCCAGATGGTGTACCAGATCAACAAGCTGAACAAAGCCCATTACCTGTGCGTCAACATTGAGGCCGACCAGGCTGTGATGGCTGAACTGGAGCACGCCTTCAAGTTCAACGACGCTGTGCTGCGCCACCTCACCGTTCTCAAGAAGAAGGCCGAAACCGGTCCTTCCGTCATGATGAAATCGGTCGAGCGTGAGGAATCCCGCAAGGCTTCCCAGCAGGAGAGCGTTGCCTGATTGTTCCAGGCCGTGATCTCCCATCCCGTTCGCCAACGCGAAGCGGCATCGGTGTGAACCAGCTTCAACTCACCGCCAGCATCTCGGAGGTTCATCCTCTCAGATACACCCCCGCAGGCTTGCCTGCCCTGGATGTGGTGCTGGCACATGAATCCCTGGTCACCGATACCGGAACTCCCCGCCAAGTCAAGCTCAGCCTCCGGGCCATCGCTTTTGGCTCACAGGCAGAAACGCTGGTCAAGGCCAGCATGGAAGTCGAGTGGAACTTCTTGGGGTATTTGGGCATGTCACGCAATGGCAAAGGCATCGTTTTTCATATTCAGGACATTCACAGAACATAGGAAGGCCCATCATGGCTGCACCCAAACGTTTCAACAATAAAGACAAGCGCCCCAAGCG
The DNA here is from genome assembly GCA_937868695.1 of uncultured Comamonadaceae bacterium. Classification (GTDB taxonomy): domain Bacteria; phylum Pseudomonadota; class Gammaproteobacteria; order Burkholderiales; family Burkholderiaceae_C; genus UBA2334. Next base: position 7,200 of record CALMMY010000039.1, on the reverse strand, counting down.
CAACACCCAGTCGCTGCTGTTCAAGCGCAAGCGCTACTGCCGTTTCACTGTCGCCAATGTCGAAGAAGTGGACTACAAAGACATCGACACCCTGCGCGATTTCATTGCTGAAAACGGCAAAATCATCCCCGCACGCCTGACTGGCACCCGTGCCATTTATCAGCGCCAAGTCAACACCGCCATCAAGCGTGCCCGCTTCCTGGCCATGTTGCCTTACTCTGACCAACACCGCGTTTAAGGAGAGTCAGCATGCAAATCATTCTGCTCGAAAAAGTTGCCAACCTCGGTTCCCTGGGTGATGTGGTCAAGGTCAAAGATGGTTACGCACGTAACTTCCTGATCCCCACCCGCCAAGCTCGCCGCGCCACCACTGCAGCGATTGCTGAATTCGAAGCCCGCCGCGCCGACATTGAAAAAGCCGCCGCAGCCAAGCTGGCCGACGCACAAGCTGCGGGCGAAAAGCTCAATGGCGTGGTGGTCAAGATCAGCCAGAAAGCTGGCGTGGATGGCCGTCTGTTTGGCTCTGTCACCAACCACGACATTGCTGACGAACTCGTCAAAATGGGTCATGCCGTGACCAAAGCCCAGGTGCGCATGCCCCACGGCCCCCTGAAGGCCGCTGGTGAATACACCGTTGTGGTTGGTCTGCACACCGATGTGGCCATCGAAGTGGCCGTGCAAGTGTTGGGCGAAACAGCCTGATACTGTTCAGACACACCACTCCACTGGCCATCGGTCAGTGGGTGCATAATCAAAAAAGTCGCTCAAGGGCGGCTTTTTTTTTGCCATGCTGAATGGTTTCTTTCTCTTTTTGATCAGATTGATCCACCTCCATGAATGCCTCAGTTTCGCGGACCTTTGAGCCTCTGAACCCTTCTGACTACCCTGTGGACAGAGAGATGGCGCAGCTGCGCGTGCCACCGCACTCCATCGAAGCCGAGTCCAGCGTGCTGGGCGGATTGCTGCTGGATAACACGGCTTGGGACAGGGTCAGCGACTTGGTCAAGGAGGGAGATTTCTATCGCCACGAGCATCAGCTCATTTTCAGTGCCGTGGCCCAGTTGATCAATGCCTCCAAACCGGCTGATGTGATCACCGTGTTTGAGCAGTTGCGTGGGTTGGGCAATGCCGAAGAAGCGGGTGGTTTGGTTTATCTCAATTCACTGGCTCAGTATGTGCCCAGTGCAGCAAACATCCGGCGCTATGCGGAAATTGTTCGTGAACGGGGCATATTGCGCAAGCTGCTGACCGCCAGCGATGAAATAGCGACCAAGGCATTCAATCCGCAGGGCAAATCGGTTGCCCAGATTCTGGATGAAGCAGAACAGAAAATTTTCAACATTGGGGAAGAAGGCTCGCGCATGAAGCAGGGCTTCCAGGGTATGGACACCCTGGTGATTGATCTGATGGATCGTGTGCAAGAGATGGCCGACAACCCCAATGACATCACAGGGGTGCCCACTGGTTTCTACGATCTGGATCGCATGACTGCGGGGTTTCAGGCTGGTGACATGATCGTGCTGGCCGCCCGCCCATCCATGGGTAAAACGGCCCTCGCCATCAACATTGCCGAACACGTTGCCCTGAATGAAGGTTTGCCCGTGGCGGTTTTTTCCATGGAAATGGGGGCTTCCCAGCTGGCGGTGCGGATTGTGGGCTCCATTGGCCGCATCAATCAAGGCCACCTGCGCACCGGAAAGCTGACCGATGAAGAATGGCCCAGGCTGACTGAAGCCATTGAAAAACTGCGCAACATTTCACTGCACATCGACGAAACGCCCGGTCTCAGCCCCAGTGAACTGCGTGCCAATGCTCGGCGGTTGGCGCGCCAGTGCGGCAAGCTGGGCCTGATCGTGGTGGACTACTTGCAGCTGATGAGTGGAAGCGGAGGCTCCAACGGTGAAAACCGGGCCACTGAGCTGGGCGAAATCTCGCGCGGGCTGAAGATGCTGGCCAAAGAGTTGCAATGCCCGGTGATCGCGCTGTCTCAGTTGAATCGCAGTGTGGAACAACGCACGGACAAACGCCCCATGATGAGCGACTTGCGCGAATCGGGTGCCATTGAGCAGGATGCCGACATCATCATGTTCATCTACCGCGACGAGTACTACAACAAAGACAGCAAGGAACCGGGCGTGGCAGAGGTCATCATTGGCAAGCAGCGTAACGGCCCGACTGGCACAGTCAAGCTGGCGTTCCTGAATTCTTTGACGCGGTTTGAAAGCCTGGCTTCCGGTGGAAGCCACGACTATTGAACGGCATAGCTACCCAGACTGCTTCATAACCTCTGTGCGCTGAAAGTGTCGCAGGCCTTAAGGCTGCCACTTTCCAGGCCCACGTTGAACCACTGCATTCGCTGGGCGCTGGTGCCATGAGTAAAACTGTCGGGCACAACATGGCCCTGCGATTTTTGCTGAAGGGCATCGTCACCGATTTTGGCAGCAGCATTCATGGCGGCTTCAATGTCTCCCCCCTCCAGCGTCTGACGGGATTCGTGCGATTTTTTGGCCCACAAACCCGCAAAACAATCGGCCTGCAACTCAAGGCGGACACTCAGGGCGTTGTATTCCCTCTCGCTGACACGACCCCGCATGCGGTCAACTTTGTCAGAAATGCCAAGCAGATTTTGAACATGGTGGCCCACTTCGTGGGCAATCACATAGGCCTGGGCGAACTCACCGGGCGCACCCAGCTCATCGCGCAGAGTCTGATAAAAACGCAGGTCAATGTACACATTGTGATCACCCGGGCAATAAAAAGGCCCCATCGCTGACTGACCCGTGCCACACGCTGTGGGGGTGGCCCCGCTGAACAGAACCAGCTTGGGTTGTGCATACCGGGCTCCCCCCTGGGCGAACACCTCTGTCCACACATCTTCGGTGTCGGCCAGCACAGTGGAAACGAATCTGGACATGTGATCGTCTGCCGCAGACCGCTGCGCAGGAGCATGCCGGGCCTGGGGTACTTGCACATCACCACCACTGAGGACCCCCAGAATGGTCAACGGGTTGATGCCAAACACCCAGCCGACCAGCAACGCGATGACGACGCTGCCCAGACCAATGCCCCGGCCTCCGCTTATCCGTGCCCCACCATCGCCTCCGGCGTGATTTTCATGGCGCCGATCTTCCACATTGTCTGACTGCCGGTTGCCTTCCCATTTCATGGCGAATCCTTATGCACGTCTGTTCACAGCACGTCGCTGGCAAAGTCAGCCAGCCGTGAACGTTCCCCTCTGGCCAGCGTGATGTGCCCACCGTGTGGCCACCCTTTGAAGCGATCAACGGCAAAGGTCAGACCAGAAGATCCTTCCGTGAGATAAGGCGTGTCAATCTGAGCCAGATTGCCCATGCAGATGATTTTGGTGCCGGGTCCCGCGCGGGTGATGAGCGTTTTCATCTGCTTTGGGGTGAGGTTCTGGGCTTCATCAATGATGACGTACTTGTTCATGAACGTTCTGCCACGCATGAAGTTCATGCTCTTGATTTTGATTCGGCTGCGAATCAATTCACTGGTGGCAGCCCGCCCCCATTCACCTGCATTTCCGCCATCGCCTTTGGTCAGGAATTCGAGGTTGTCATCAAGAGCCCCCATCCACGGGCCCATTTTTTCTTCTTCGTTGCCAGGCAGAAAACCGATGTCTTCACCCACGCTCACGGTGGCCCGGGTCATGATGATTTCGGTGTAGCGGCGGTCATCCAGCACTTGAGTCAGCCCAGCGGCCAAGGCCATGAGTGTTTTACCTGTGCCTGCCGTGCCAGCCAGCGTCACAAAGTCGATTTCCGGGTCCATCAGAATGTTGAGTGCGAAGTTCTGCTCCCGGTTGCGGCTCGTCACACCCCACACCGCATTTTTGAGGTGAGTAAAGTCGCGCAAGGTCTTGAGAACCGCTGATTTGTCACGGATTTCAACCACACGGGCGTACAAAGATGGCTCACCAGGAGCTTCAAAGTACACAAACTGGTTGATGTGGAACTGCTGAACAGTCGGGCCACTGACACGGTAAAACGTGTGGCTGCCTTGTTGCCAGCTTTCGATGGTTTTGCTCTGGCGTGTCCAGAAGTCGGTGGGCAGCGCCAGCAAGCCTGAATAGAGCAGTTCCCCATCGTCCAGGGTTTTGTCGTTTTCATAGTCCTGGGCATCCAGGCCAAGCGCTTTGGCTTTGACCCGCATGTTGATGTCTTTGGATACCAGGGCAACCACTCTGTCGCTGTGACGCTCACGCAGAGCTTGCACCACACCCAGAATCTGGTTGTCTGCCTTGCCTTGGGGCAGACTGGTGGGCAGGTTGAAGGCCAATGGCTCTGTCTGGAAAAACAGCCGTCCACGGGCTGCGGTGTGTCCCGTACCGGACAAAGGCAGGCCTTGCATCATGTCGGCACCGGCCTGGGCGGCCAATGCATCGAGTGTGCGGCTGGTCTGGCGGCCATTTCTGGCTACTTCCGTCATGCCTTTTTTATGCCCATCCAGCTCTTCCAGCACGATCATTGGCAGATAAACATCGTGCTCCTCAAAGCGGAAGAGACACATGGGATCATGCAAAAGTACGTTGGTATCCAATACAAAAAGCTTGGTTGGGCCTGTGTTGGCTTGCACAGACTTCGCAGCCTTGACTGCGCGCTTTGGCTTTTCGCTCTCAACAGGCTTGGTTTTGCCAGATGGTTGGGTGCGTTGCATGCCATCGCCCGGGATGTCCCTCGGTGCAGGTAAATCCACTGGCGCGAGAGGCAGGGCAGGGCTGCTGACTGTGCTTTCTGGAATGGAAGAAGTTTCAACCGATGGGGTTTTTCGTGCGCGGCGTTTGCGCACCGGGGCAGCGGCCAAAGTGGTTGCCGGGACAACGGCCTCGATCTGAACCGGGGTTGCCGCAGCCATGAGGTTCGGGTTTCCAGTTGACACGGACTCAGGCGAGGCCACTTCTGGCGTTTTGCGCACTTGTGCCACGCGACCCTCGGTCAGGGTCTGAATGGTGTGCTGCGTCAAATCCAGACGTGCTGCTTTTTTGGCAGGAGGGGGAGGCAAGGGCATGGTAAAAATTCAGTTCAATGCAGAAAAACAAAAAGCCGCCAAGACAACCTGGCGGCTTTGATGAAGGTGTGGGTGCTGATGGGCCGTTCAATCCTGCGGAGCATCAAAACATTATGCTCCAGCCCTGTGAATCTACGGTGAAGGTCATCCGTCAGATGCGCACGTGTTGTTGTCAGACAGCGGTGGTGGCGGTGTCTTTCACCGCGTCTTTGGTCGCAGCTTCTTTGGGGGCCGCGTCCTTCACGGCCGTGTCTTTGGCTGCGGCGCTGGTTGCTTTTTTCAGTGCCTTGACTTCTTTCAGCACTTCATCCACATGGCCTGGCACTTTGAGTCCGCGCCATTCGTGGCGCAAGATGCCATCCGGGCCGATCAGGAAGGTGCTGCGCTCAATGCCTTTCACCTTTTTGCCGTACATGATTTTGTTTTTCACCACGCCGAACATGTGGCACATTTTTTCTTCTGTGTCCGCAATCAGCTCAAAGGGGAGTTCGAGTTTGGCCTTGAATTCATCATGCGACCGCATGTTGTCGCGAGACACACCGAATACGGTGGCCCCAGCCTTGGTCAGCTCTTTGTATTTGTCGCGAAACTGCATCGCTTCGGTGGTGCAGCCTGGGGTATTGTCTTTGGGGTAAAAAAACATCACCACGGTCTGGCCCAGATGGGACTGGTTGGAAACCTTGACTTGACCAGTGGCGAGGGCTTCAAATTCGGGAATTGGTTTGTTGACAACGACTGCCATGTTGTGTGAACCCTGACCTAAGTTGGTGTGTGCGGTAACCTTGCCGGGATGGTGTGCAACGGGCAACATTGTTTGCCCGTGCCACCGATCCGTCAGACTAAAGTCAATCCGCTATTTTACCCTGAAGCACTGACTTGGGGCTTGGGGGCATCAGCGGCCAATTGATGGATTGGCACCAGGTTCAATCAACAATGCGGCAACCACTTTCCGGCCTTCCTGCGCCAAGATGTTGTAAGTACGGCACGCCGCAGCCGTGTCCATTGTTTCCATTCCAATGCGGTGGCTGATCAAAGATGCACAGAGGGATGGATGCACAAACCGCAGCCGTGCCCCGCTGCCAAAGATAACCAACTCAGGATTCAGCTCCAAAAGCTGGTTGAAATGGTGCTCATTCAGCTCATCAAAGCCAGTGCAGCTCCAAGCGCGGCGTTCGCCTGAAGAAGAAAGAACCACATGGTGTGTGATCCGTTCTCCCCCCACAGCAATCCACCCTGGGCCATGAGACTGAACTGAAAATGCTTGGGCGGAATCGGCGTGGAGTTTCATGTTTGTGTGGGAAAAAAATGACCAATCAGGCCGGTCGCGGCCAACCTGCCATCAGAAATATGGTGAAATTGTAGGTTTAGCCCAACCAGCGAGCCCCTGGCCCATGACTGTACGCACCATTTCCAAGTCCACCAAGCTGTCCAATGTCTGCTATGACATTCGTGGCCCGATCATGGATCGGGCTCGGCAGATGGAAGATGAAGGGCAAAAAATCATCAAACTCAACATCGGCAACCTCGCCGTGTTCGGGTTTGACAGCCCTGAAGAAGTTCAACAGGACATGATCCGCAATCTGCCCAACTCGGCGGGTTACTCGGACAGCAAGGGGATTTTCGCGGCGCGCAAGGCAGTCATGCATTACACCCAGCAGCAGGGCATCAAGGGTGTGACGCTGGATGACATCTACCTGGGCAACGGGGCCAGCGAGCTGATCGTGATGGCCACCAACGCCTTGCTGGACAACGGCGACGAGGTGCTGCTGCCATCCCCGGACTACCCGCTGTGGACGGCAGCGGCCAGCCTGTCGGGCGGCACGCCTGTTCACTACCACTGCGATGAAGACAACGGCTGGATGCCCAATTTGGACGATATCCGCGCCAAAATCACGCCCCGCACCAAGGGCATTGTGGTCATCAACCCCAACAACCCCACTGGTGCGCTGTATTCGGACGATCTGCTTAAGGCCATCGTGTCCATTGCCCGCGAGCACAACCTGGTCATCTTTGCCGACGAGGTGTACGACAAGGTGCTGTACGACGGCGTGAAGCACACAGCCATCGGCAGCCTGAGTGAGGATGTGCTGACGCTGACCTTCAACTCGCTGTCCAAAAGCTACCGCTCCTGCGGCTACCGCGCCGGCTGGATGGTGGTGTCGGGCGACAAGA
>CALMMY010000038.1 GCA_937868695.1 uncultured Comamonadaceae bacterium | reverse complement strand
TCGCTGATGGAAGTCTGCGCCTTCCATGTTCTGGATCAACCTGCCCGGCTTGACCAGATTGCCTGGACGCAGCGCCTGCGCTCAGTGTGGAGCGAAGGCGACTGGCTCAGCGATGCCTCACGCCGCCACGAAGGTTCACCCTGGATACGGCTGGAACACTTTGAGTCCGTGGCAGCGAGGGCCCTGGCCTGGGTGTGGCCCATTGCCCAGCGCCACCTGATGGTGCAGGTACACCACCTGGCCATCCACGATCTGACCACGATACTGAGCGAAATGAACCGTCACCCTGAAGACGGACGCTGGGCCACCGTGCAACTGGAGCGCCGCATTGGCGGACAGCTTTACACCCGCCTGCTCGGCGAAGTCGTTCAGGTGCAGCTTGATTGGCTGCGCGAGCACAGTGGCCGCTTCCTGAACAACCCCGCCGCACGCAATGCGCAACTGGAAATGGAAAACTGGGAAGCCAGCCAGCGCATCACCCGGGCCATCATGGACAGCGTGTTCTTCGCCATCGCCCAGGAAGAGCAACGCTGGCGCACAACCCCGTTGCCCAAAATCAATGTGCCCACCCAGATGGCCACCATCGTCAAAGCATTGGGCCCACCGCCAGAAAAAATGCCATTCGGCATCCGCGCCCGGCTGCGCCCGGAAGACATCGTCCACAAAGACCTGACCCAGGCGGCTGTTGCAAAAGCCACTGCGCCAACCAGCCGCCGGAAGAAGAAGAAAAACCGGGACAGCTGAGCCGCTACCGAACCCCGCTCAGTCAGTCAGGCCAGCCGCCCCACGCGACCCTCCAGCTGTTCCAGGCCGGGGGTGCTGCGCACACGGGCCAGCAGCGCCTCGGCATCGGCCTGGGTGGCCAGGTGGCGGATTTCGACGGCGAACCGCCCACTGGCCGCACGCTCCCACACATGGGCGGCGTACCCGCTTTGCCGCAAGGCCACGGCGTTGCGCAGCGCCATGCGGTAGTCGGCCGATGGCGACAACTCCACCCGCCAGACACCGTTTTCCACCGCCAGCCCCTGCCCTGGCCTGACTTCGACCGAAGCCATGAATTTGGCCAGCTCAGCCGGGGTGGCCACACCCACCGGCGTGGGCGCACGTTCAAAAAACCAGGCCCAGAATGCCGACGGCTGCTCCAGCGCCAGCTCGCCCTGCTGGGTGGTCAGGCCGATGCGCCCCTCGAACAGGCAGGCCGCATCGTGAACGGCATCGGTCATGGCCCACACATCGGTGCCCCGGATACCCAGCGTGGAAGTGCGCAGGCCGATGCGCACATCCCTGCGCCCCACGGCCTTGGCCAGCGGCGTGGTGGCATACCGAACAAAGCCATCGACCAGCCGCAGCAGTGTGGACAGGGACAGCTCTCCCTGCGTGCTGCGCGTGACCATGAGCTGCTGCACCGCCATGCGGGTTTGCTCGCCCAGGTACACCACGCTGCCCTCGGGCATGCGCAAGGCCAGCGTGGCCCCCGGCCCGGTCTGCACCTCGGTGCCCTGGGGCAGGCTGTCACCGGGCTGCAAAGGCTGCTGCACACCGTTGCGCCACACCCAGGCGGGTGACTGCACCACCTCGGCACGGATGGCGGTGCGCTCGGCCCCGCGCTCACGCCCCCGGCCCGCAGGCCGTGGCGCATTCGCAGCGGGCGGCTCAGCCGCCAGCAGCCCACCCGACAGGCTGGCCAGCCCACCACACACGCCCACCGCAAACCCACGCCTTTGCCACCGCATGACACACCCCTTGAGTTGATTGACCGGAGAAAACCTTATGCCACAGCAGGGCCAATCCCTACAATGCCCACGCGCCATACACCCGGAAACGGTACGCCCATTGCGCCGTCTGCGTTCTGGTGCCACCTTCTCCCCCTACGCTGTTCACACGCCCATCTGCGGGCCTCACCTGCTCTACCTATGCTGGACTTCCAGATTCTTGCCACCGACCCCGCCACCGCCAGCCAACCCGGCAGCCACGCCCGCCGGGGCCAGCTCACGCTCAACCACGGCGTGGTGCAGACCCCCATCTTCATGCCCGTGGGCACCTA
>CALMMY010000037.1 GCA_937868695.1 uncultured Comamonadaceae bacterium | reverse complement strand
TGCTGACCGAAGAGCCGCTGGTGCTGGTCGATTGGCTGCCCTGGAACCACACCTTTGGTGGCAACCACAACTTCGGCATGGTGCTGTACCACGGTGGCACGCTCTACATCGACGACGGCAAGCCCACACCCGCCCTGGTGGGCGAGACCCTGCGCAACCTGCGCGAAGTGGCCCCCACGGTGTACTTCAACGTGCCCACCGGCTTCGAAGCCATTGCCAACGCCATGAAAGAGCCCATCGACGAGGGCAGGGCGCTGCGCAAGAACTTCCTGTCGCGCGTCAAGATGTTCTTCTACGCCGGTGCCGCCCTGTCGCAGCCCATCTGGGACAGCCTGTACGAGAGCGAAGAGGCCGAAATCGGCCAGCGCATCGTCATGACCTCCGGCCTGGGCATGACCGAATCCGGCCCCTTCGGCCTGTTCGTCACCAGCCCCAACGTCAAAGCCGGTGACCTGGGCGTGCCCACCCCCGGCATGGACATCAAGCTGGTGGACATGGACGGCAAAACCGAGGTGCGCTACCGTGGCCCCAACATCACCCCCGGCTACTGGCGTGCGCCCGCCGAGACGGCGGATGCGTTCGACGACGAAGGCTTTTTCTGCTCGGGCGATGCGGTCAAGTGGATTGACGAGACCGATGTCCACCAGGGCCTGAAGTTCGATGGCCGCATTGCCGAAGACTTCAAGCTGGCCACCGGCACCTTTGTGAGCGTGGGCCCGCTGCGCGGCAAGATCATTGCCGCAGGCGCACCCTACATCCAGGACGTGGTGCTGACCGGCATCAACCTGAAAGAAGTGGGCGCGATGGTGTTCCCCACGGCGGCGGTGCGGGGCCTGAGCGGCCTGCCTGCCGACGCATCCATGCACGACGTGGTGGAGAGTGCGCCCGTGCTGGCCCACTTCCAGACCGTGATCGACAAGCTGGCACAGACCGCCACCGGCAGCGCCACCCACATTGCCCGCCTGTGCCTGCTGGCCGATCCGCCCACCATCGACCGGGGCGAAATCACCGACAAAGGCTCCATCAACCAGCGTGCCGTGCTGTCCCACCGCGCCGACACCGTGGAGCGGCTGCATGCCGATGCGCTGCGCCACATCCTCAAGCCCACCGTGGCCGACTGATTTTTTTGTTCACAAGGCATTGCCATGACCAAATCCGGATTTTTCTCTTCATTCGACGACGTGTGGATGCTCGACGGCGTGCGCACACCGATGGTGGACTACTGCGGCGCACTGGGCCACATTTCCCCCACCGACCTCGGCATCAAGGTGGGCCGCGAAGTGCTGGCCCGCAACGGCGTGCCCGGCGAGCACATCGGCTCGGTGGTCACGGGCAACATGGCTCCTGGCGACTTTGACCAGTTCTTCCTGCCACGCCACATCGGCCTGTACTCGGGCGTGCCCGTGGAAGTGCCCGCCATCATGGCCCAGCGCATCTGCGGCACCGGCTTCGAGCTGTTCCGCCAGGCGGGCGAGCACATCCAGGGCGGTGCCTGTGAAGCCGCGCTGGTGGTGGGCACCGAGAGCATGACGCGCAACCCCATTGCCGCCTTCGACCACCGCACCGGCTTCAAGCTGGGCGCACCCGTGGGCTTCAAGGACTACATGTGGGAGGCGCTGAAAGACCCGGCTGCTGGCATCAACATGATCCAGACCGCCGAAAACCTGGCCAAGAAGTACGGCATCAGCCGCGAAGACGTGGATGCCTTCGCGTCCAGCTCGTTTGCCAAGGCCGTGGCCGCGCAGGAAGCCGGTTTTCATGCCGGTGAAATCGTGCCCGTGGTCACCGAGAAGTTCGAGCTGGCTGGCTACAAGGCCCGTGGCATCAGGCTGCAAGGCAAGGTGACGGAAGTCAGTGCCGACACCCATGCCCGCATTTCCCCCGTGGAGGTGCTGGCCAAGCTCAAGCCCGTGTACGAAGGTGGCGTGCAAACCGGCGGCAACAGCTCCGCACTGGTGGATGCCGCTGCCGCCTGCGTGGTGGTGTCGGGCAAGTACGCCAAGGCCCAGGGCAAACAGCCCGTGGCCCGCGTGGTGGCCGCCGCAGCCGTGGGCGTGCCGCCCGAAATCATGGGCATCGGCCCCGCACCCGCCATCCGCCTGCTGCTGGAGCGCACCGGCCTGAAGCTGGACGACATTGGCCGCTTCGAGATCAACGAAGCCCAGGGCGCACAGACCCTGGCCGTGGGCCGCGAACTGGGCATGGACCTCAGCCGCCTGAACGTCAACGGCGGTGCCATCGCCCTGGGCCACCCGCTGGCCGCCACCGGCGTGCGCCTGACCATCACCCTGGCCCGCGAGATGGTGCGCAGCAACGTGCGCTACGGCATTTCCAGCGCCTGCGTGGGCGGAGGTCAGGGCATTGCACTGCTGATCGAAAACCCGCTGGCGGTTTGAACCTGAAAACTGAATTGAAGAAAGCAAGGATTCAGACATGAACATCCAAGGACAAGCCGCCATCGTCACAGGTGGCGCATCCGGTCTCGGCGAAGCCACCGCCCGCGAACTCGCCCGCCTGGGTGCCAAAGTGGCCGTGTTCGACGTGAACGCCGAGCTGGCCGCCCAGGTGGCTGCCGACCTCAACGCCCAGCACGGCGAAGGCACGGCAGTGGCCTGCGCCTGCGACATCACCAGCCCCGACAGCGTGACCGCCGCACTGGCACTGGCCACCGCCGCAAACGGCCCGGCCCGCATCCTGCTGAACATTGCAGGCATCGGCACCGCCAAGCGCGTGGTGGGCAAAGACGGCAACGCCGCCCCGCTGGCCGACTTTGCCCGCGTGGTCAACGTCAACCTCATCGGTGCCTACAACATCAGCCGCCTGTTTGCTGCCGACTGCGCCAAGCTCAGCCCCCTGGAAGACGGCGAGCGCGGCGTGATGCTGTTCACCGCCTCGGTGGCCGCGTTCGACGGGCAGGTGGGTCAGCAGGCCTACAGCGCCTCCAAGGGCGGGCTGGTCAGCATGACGCTGCCGATGGCGCGTGACCTGGCCCAGCACGGCATCCGCGTCAACACCATCGCCCCCGGCCTGTTTGCCACCCCGCTCATGAAAACCCTGCCCGAGGCCGTGCAGGCCTCGCTGGCGGCCAGCATCCCGTTTCCGTCTCGCCTGGGTAAACCCGAGGAGTTCGCGGCCCTGGCTTGCCACACCATCACCAACACCCACCTCAACGGCGAAACCATCCGCCTGGATGGCGCGTTGCGCATGGCACCGCGCTGACACGGTGTACCGGAAGAAGCATTCATGAGCACAGACAACCTCACCCCCGCCGCCGACACGTCCGCCTCTGCCGCCGCACCCAAAACCGTGGTGTACGAGGTGGAAGTGATGTTTGGCGACTGCGACCCCGCAGGCATCGTCTTCTTTCCCAACTTCAGCAAGTGGATGGATGCCTCGTCGCTCAACTTCTTTGTGAAATGCGGCGTGCCGCCCTGGCGCGAGTTGATCAAAACGCGCGGCATCGTGGGCACGCCCCTGCTGGAAATCAACACCAAATTCATGCGCCCCGCCACTTACGGCGAGCGCTTGCAGATTCACACCAGCGTGATCGAGTGGCGCGACAAGGTGTTCAAGCACCGCCATGTGGTCATGCGCGGCGACACCGTGCTGTGCGAAGGCACCGAAGTGCGTGCCTTCGTCATCCACCCGCCCGAAGCGCCCGACCGCATCAAGTCCATCCCCGTGCCTGAAGACATCAAGGCGCTGTGTACCTGATTCCCCGATTCCCCGTCCGTCAACCCCACCACTGGAGACAAACCATGAAACTCAAAAAAACCATGTTGACCGCTGCCGCCACCCTGTTGTTGTCAGGGGCCGCGCTGGCTGACATCACAGTTGGCATCAGCCTGCCCCTGACCGGCCCCGCCTCTGGCCTGGGCATTCCGGTCAACAACCAGATCAAGCTGTGGCCCACCTCCATCGCCGGTGAAAAGCTCAAGGTCGTGGTGCTGGATGACGCGACCGACCCCACCAACGGCGTGAAAAACGCCAAACGCTTTGTCACCGACGACAAGGTGGACATCATCATGGGCTCGGTCGCTACGCCCGTGGCCATCCCCATGGCCGGTGTCGCTGCCGAAGCCAACACCCCCCACCTGAGCTTCTCGCCCGCCGTGCTGCCACCCGGCCAGGACGGCTGGACATTCCGCATGCCCCAGTCCAACGCCGTCATGGCCCATGCGATGGTCGGCCACATGAAGAAGCAGGGCGTGAAAACCGTCGGCTTCCTGGGCTACACCGATGCCTACGGCGAAAGCTGGCTGAAGGACTTCACCGCTGAAGCCGAGAAAAACGGCATCAAAGTGATTGCCACCGAGCGCTTTGCCCGTGCCGACACCAGCGTGACCGCCCAGGCCCTGAAGCTGGTGTCTGCCAACCCCGATGCCATGCTGATCGTCGCCTCCGGCTCCGGCGCAGCCATGCCCCACAAAGGCGTGGTCGAGCGCGGCTACAAGGGCAAGATCTACCAGACCCACGCCGCCGCCACCCGCGACCTGATGCGCGTGGGCGGCAAGGATGTGGAAGGTGCCTACGTGGTGTCCGGCCCCGCCGTGATTGCCGAGCAGCTGCCAGAGAGCCACCCATCCAAAAAGGTGTCGCTGGAGTTTGTGGCCCAGTTTGAAAAGGCCTATGGCGCAGGCAGCCGCAACCAGTTTGCCGGTCACGGTTACGACGCAGCCCTGGTGCTGGAAAAAATCGTCCCCATGGCGCTGAAGAAAGCCAAGCCCGGCACGCCCGAGTTCCGCGCCGCGCTGCGTGACGCAATGGAAACCATGGGCCGCACCGTGCTGGCCCACGGCGTGCTCAACTGGAGCAAGACCGACCACTGGGGCTACACCGACGAAACCGGCGTGATGCTCAAGGTCGTCAACGGCGACTGGAAGGTCGAGTAAACGCTTCCCAAGCCAGCGTTCCGGCGGCATCTGCGGTGCCTCCGGAATGCCTGGCGGCCTTCGCCTCCCTCCGCCCGTGGCCGGGCAGGGCGGGGTGAAGGCCCCACGCGCAGCCTGCCTGCCTGGACGACAGGCCACTGCCAGCCTCCTTCTCCCACCTGGAACTGCCCATCATGGACTTTTCAATCGCCAGCATCCTCGCGCTGGACGGCCTCACCAACGGTGCCGTGTACGCCCTGCTCGGGTTGGCCACCGTACTGGTGTTTGCCGTGACGCGGATCATCTTCATTCCCCAGGGTGAATTTGTGGCCTATGGCGCACTCACCCTGGCCATTTTGCAAACCGGCAAGGTGCCCGGCACCGTGTGGCTGCTGCTCATCATGGCCGGCCTGGCCGCCCTGATGGATGCCTGGGAAGGCTGGCAGCGCAACCGCCACGCGGGCGATGCCCTGAAGGCTGCGGTGCGCATTGCCTGGCTGCCCGTGCTGATTGCCGGGGTGGCCGTGTGGGCCGCACCGCTCCAGCTGCCGCTGCTGGCGCAGGCCGCACTCACGGTGGCCATCGTCACCGCTTTTGGGCCGCTGGTGTACCGGCTGGCCTACCAGTCGCTGGCCGATGCCACGTCGCTGGTGCTGCTGATTGTGTCGGTGGGCGTGCATTTCGCGCTCACCGGGCTGGGGCTGCTGTTCTTCGGGGCCGAGGGCTTCCGCAACCCATCCTTCTGGGATGACCGCTTTGCCGTGGGGCCACTGAACATCGCTGGCCAGGCCATCATCATCGGGGCCACCACCGTGGCACTCATCGTGATGCTGTGGCTGTTTTTCGAGCGCACGCTGTACGGCAAGGCCCTGCGGGCCACGGCGGTCAACCGCCTGGGCGCACGCCTCATGGGCATTTCCACCCAGGGGGCCGGGCAGCTGACGCTGGCCATGGCCGCGCTCATCGGCGCACTGTCGGGCCTGCTCATCGGCCCCACCACCACCGTGTTTTACGACTCGGGCTTTCTGATCGGCCTCAAGGGCTTTGTGGCCGCCGTCATGGGCGGGCTGGCCAGCTACCCCGCCGCGCTGGTGGGGGCCCTGTTCGTCGGTCTGGTCGAAGCCTTCGGCTCGTTCTGGGCCAGCGCCTTCAAGGAGGTGATTGTGTTCACCCTCATCCTGCCCATTCTGCTGTGGCGCTCACTGACCGACAAACACGTCGGGGAGGATCACTGACATGACCCGCTACTTTCCCAAGCTGCAACGCAAAACCTGGCGCGTCATCCTGATGGCGCTGGTGCCTTTGCTGGCCATTCTTCCGCTGCCCGATTTCTGGATCACCCAGCTCAACTACATCGGCCTGTACAGCCTGGTGGTGCTGGGCCTGGTGCTGCTGACCGGCGTGGGCGGGCTTACTTCCTTCGGGCAGGCTGCCTTCGTCGGCATCGGGGCCTATACCAGCGCCTACCTCACGGTCAACATGGGCTTTTCGCCGTGGATCACGGTGTTTGCCGGGCTGGCCATCACGGCTGTCAGCGCCCTGGCCGTGGGCTGGCTCACGCTGCGCATGTCGGGCCACTACCTGCCGCTGGCCACCATCGCCTGGGGCCTGTCGCTGTACTACCTGATGGGCAACCTCGATGCCCTGGGCAAGTACGACGGCATTCTGGGCGTGCCCGCACTCAACCTGTTCGGGCTGGACATGGGCTCGGGCCGGGCCTTCTTCATGCTGGTGTGGTTTGTGGTGTTCATGGGGGCGTTTGCACTCATCAATCTGCTGGACTCGCGCACAGGCCGGGCCATCCGTGCTCTCAAGTCTGCCACCCAGATGGCCGAGGCGATGGGCGTGAACACCTTGCAGCACAAGGTCGGCATCTTTCTGATTGCGGCCCTGTTTGCCAGCTTGTCCGGGTGGCTGTTTGCGCACTTCCAGCGCACCGTCAACCCCTCGCCCTTCGGGCTGAAGATGGGCATTGAATACCTGTTCATGGCCGTGCTGGGCGGGGTGGGGCATGTGTGGGGAGCCATCACCGGCGCACTGTTCACCAAGATCATGGAAGACCAGCTCCAGGTGCTGCTGCCCCAGCTCATTGGCACCAGCGGCAGCTACGAAACCATTGTGTTCGGCATCGTGCTGGTGCTGGTGCTCAAGTACCTGCCCGATGGTGCGTGGAGCCTGGTGGGCCGCCACCTGCCCGTGGTGCAGCGCCGCAACACCTGGGATCTGGATCCGCCCGAAGCCCAGCTGCTGCCCGTGCCCCTGGGCGGCCTGCGCCCCGGTGGAGCCGAGCCCCTGCCCGAGCGCAGCAAACCCGCCCTGGGCGAGGTGGTGCTGGATGTGGACAAAATCCGCAAGCAGTTCGGCGGTCTGGTGGCCGTCAACGACATCAGCTTCCAGGTCAAGGCCGGGCAGATCGTCGGCCTCATCGGCCCCAACGGTGCGGGCAAGTCCACCACCTTCAACCTCGTTACCGGCGTGCTGGGCCTGACATCGGGCACCGTCAAGTTCCGGGGCGAAGTCATCAGCGGCCTGCCATCGCGTGACATTGCCCAGCGCGGCATGGGCCGCACCTTCCAGCACGTCAAGATGATCCCCGACATGACCGTGCTCGAAAACGTGGCCCTGGGTGCCCACCTGCGCGGCACCAAAGGCGCACTGTCGGCCATGCTGCGGCTGGACCGCGAAGAAGAAAACCGCCTCATGCGCGAAGCTGCCCGCCAGCTGGAGCGCATCGGCATGGCCGACCACATGCACGACCTGGCCGGCAACCTGGCCATGGGTCCGCAGCGCCTGATGGAAATTGCCCGCGCCCTGTGCAGCGACCCCGCCCTGCTGCTGCTGGACGAACCCGCCGCCGGCCTGCGCCACAAAGAAAAGCAGGCCCTGGGCGATGTGCTGCGCCAGCTGCGCAGCGAGGGCATGAGCATCCTGATGGTGGAGCACGACATGGACCTGGTGATGGACGTGACCGACCACATCGTGGTGATGGAGTTCGGCACCTACCTCATGTCGGGCACGCCCGCCGAAGTCCAAGCCAGCGAACTGGTGCGCGCCGCGTACCTGGGCACCGAACACTGAAAGGCCACCCACCATGACGACCCCCACCACTCCCTTGCTTGAAGTCAAGGGCCTCAAGGCCGGTTATGGCCGGGCCGAAGTGCTGCACGGCCTGAGTTTGCAGGCCGCCCCGCGCAGCGTGATCACCGTCATCGGCCCCAACGGCGCGGGCAAATCCACCCTGCTCAATGCCCTCATGGGCGTGCTGCCCGCCAAGGGCCAGGTGTTTTACAAGGGCGAAGACATCAGCCGCCTGACGCTGGAAGACCGCGTGATGCTGGGCATTGCCCTGGTGCCCGAAAAGCGCGAGCTGTTCGGCAGCATGCCGGTGGAAGACAACCTGGTGCTGGGCGGCTACCGCCAGATGCGCCTGCGCAACCCCCGCTGGCGCGACCAGCTGGAGGTGGTGTACCAGCGCTTCCCCCGCCTGAAAGAGCGCCGCGCCCAGGCCGCAGGCACGCTGTCGGGCGGCGAGCGCCAGATGCTGGCGGTGGGCCGCGCCCTGATGTCCGGCCCCGAGCTGCTGATGCTGGACGAACCCAGCCTGGGCCTGGCCCCGCTGATCGTGAAAGAAATCCTGAACGCGGTGGACGAGCTGCGCAGCACGGGTGTGACCATCCTGCTGGTGGAACAGAACGCCCGCGCCGCCCTGGCCGTGGCCGACCACGGCTATGTGCTGGAAATGGGCGACATGGCCCTGAGCGGCCCGGCTGCCGAGCTGGCCACCGACCCGAGGGTGATCGACACCTATCTGGGGGCGGCTAAGAAGAAGGCGGCTTGAGTCTGTTGGTTGTTTGTGTGGGTTGTGGGTAGGGGAGGGTGAGGTGGATGGGCTGGCATGGTGGCAGACGGTCGGGGATGGCCAGCCGCCGTGCCAGGGTGGGCGGGGGCCTTCACTGACTGCTGCGCATTCAGAGGCG
>CALMMY010000036.1 GCA_937868695.1 uncultured Comamonadaceae bacterium | reverse complement strand
GTGCCCACCTTCACCGAACTGGGCCTGCCCGGCCTGGAAGACCTGCCCTACTACGGCCTGTTTGCCCCCGCAGGCACACCCAAGGCCGAGCTGGACCGGGTGGCCGCCGCCGTGGCCAAAACCATTGCCCGCCCCGATGTGAAAGACAAACTCACCGCCATGGGCCTGACCGTGGGCTTCATGAGCTCAGCCCAGCTGGGCGACCGCGAAAAAGCCTACCGCACCCGCTGGACCGACATCATCAAAAACAGCGGCTTCAAGCCCATTTAAGCACCTTGGCTGACGGGCCTCCTCACTGCCCACGCACCCGCGCCTCCAGTTCGGCCAGCGGCACAGGCCGACCGAACAGGTAGCCCTGGTAAGCGTGGCAGCCCAGGTGGGCCAGCGTGTCGGCCTGGGCCTGCAACTCCACCCCCTCGGCAATCACGGCCAGGCCCATGCTCTCGGCCAGGCCCACCACCATGCGGGAAATGGCGGCATCGTTGGGGTCGGTCACGATGTTGCGCACAAACCCCTGGTCGATCTTGAGCTGGTGCAGCGGCAGCCGCTTGAGGTAGGCCAGCGACGAGTAGCCGGTGCCAAAGTCGTCCAGAGAAAACGCCACCCCCCGCGCCTTGAGCACATCCATCTTGGCGATGATGGCCTCCACATCGTCCACCAGCATGCTTTCGGTCAGCTCCAGCTTCAGCCGCCTGGGGTTGGCCCCGGTGCGCTCCAGGGTGGCCAGCACGGTGGCCACAAAGTCGGCCTGCTTGAACTGGTCGGCACTCACGTTCACCGCCACCGTCAGGTGCGCCAGTGCAGGGTCGTGCGCCCAGGCGGTCAGCTGGGCACAGGCCGTCTCCAGCACCCACTGGCCCAAGGGCAGAATCAGGCCACACTCCTCCGCCAGCGGAATGAACTGAACCGGCGGCACCATGCCCCGCTGCGGGTGCTGCCAGCGCACCAGCACCTCCACACCCGTGATGCGCCCTGCCCCCACCACCTGCGGCTGGTAGTGCAGCAACAGTTGCTGCTGGGCCAGTGCGGTGCGCAAGTCGGCCTCCAGCGCGGCGCGGGCCGACACTTCGGCCTGCATCTGCGCCTCAAAAAACCGCAGTGTGTTGCGCCCGGCGGCTTTGGCCTTGAACATGGCCAGCTCGGCACGCTTGAGCGGCTCTTCGCCACCCTCGATGTGCTCACCGCCAAACAACGTGATGCCGATGCTGGGCGTGGCGTGGTGGCGGGCCTGCTCCAGCTCAAAGTCAAACCCGAAAGAGCCGATGATGTGGTTGCCCACGCTCTCGGCCTGTGTGGCGGCCTCCATCTCTTCTTCGGCCAGGTTCTCCAGCATCACCACAAACTCATCGCTGCCCAGCCGCGCCACCGTGTCGCCATCGCGGGTACAGCTGCGCAAGCGCTGCGCCACCTGCACCAGCAGCCGGTCGCCCTGCTGGTGGCCCAGGGTATCGTTGATCATCTTGAAATTGTCGAGATCGACAAACAGCAGCGCGTTTTTGCGCGCATGCCGCGTGCTGGTGTGCAGCGCCTGATCCAGCCTGTCCAGCAACAGCCTGCGGTTGGGCAAATGGGTCAGCGGGTCGTAGAAAGACAGGTGGTCAATCTGCGCCTTGGCCCGCACCTGCTCGCTGATGTCGCTGAATATGCCCACGTAATGCGTGGTGCTGCCCTGCGGGTTCCGGACTGCACTGATGCTCAGCCACTCGGGATACACCTCGCCGTTTTTGCGCCGGTTCCAGATTTCACCGATCCAGATGCCTCCTGCCTCCAGCGCCTGGGCCATGCGGTCATAAAACTCCGCATCGTGGCGGCCCGAGGCCATGATGTGAGGCCCTTGGCCGATGGCTTCTTCGGCGCTGTAGCCAGTGATCTGGGTGAATGCCTGGTTGACGCGCAGAATGCGGCGCTGCGCATCGGTGATCACCATGCCCTGCTGCGACTCGAAGGCCGTGGCCGCAATGCGCAACGATTCTTCGGCCTGGCGACGCTCGGAAATGTCGGTGTGCGTGATGACCGCCCCGCCCGCTCCGCCCAAGCCCAGGGGCATGATGGTCATGGCAAACCAGCGGACTTGCGTGGGGGAGTCGCACGGGTAATCCATCTGGAAGCTGGGCAGGCGGCCATTGAGCACGGCCCGCAAGCCCGCGCCCGCCTGCACCCCGTCTTCAGGGCTGCGGCCCGCCATCGGCTCGCACACTGAAAAGTAGTTGACCCCCACCCCGGTGCGGGGCGTTGGCGTGCCCGGCTGACGGCTGTTCTCCAGGGCGAATTCTTGCCAGCGGGTGTTCACAGCCACGATCACACCCGCCTCATCCACCACCGCAATAGAGGCATTCAGCGAGTTGAGGATACTTTGGGTGAGAGCCTCGCTGGCACGCAAGGTGTCTTCGCGCTGGCGGTGGTTGTCCAGCACCTGATTGAAGCTGGCAATCAGTTGGCCCATTTCATCGGGCCGGGCCACGGGCAGTGCCTCGGCCCTGTTGGCGGTGGCCAGCTCGCGCAGGGCGTGCGCGGTGTGCAGCAGCGGCGACAACTGGCGCTTCAAAATCCACCCGGTCAGCAGGCCAGTCAACAGGGTCAGCAACACAGCGGCCACCAGGATGTTCTGCTGCATGGCAGTGACGGGAGCGAAGGCTTCTGCTGTGGGAACAGCCACCGCCAGCAGCCAGCCCGCAGTCGGTATGCCCTTGGCAGCACTGAGTTCTTCCACCCCACGAGAGCTGACGGCCACCCCATAGCCTTCAAAACCCAGCATGTAGCGGTCGTACATGGCATTGCTGCCCGGTGCGGGCAGCGGCTGCATGGTGCGGGTTTTGTCGGTTGCCGTGACAAACACACCATGCTGCGGAGCCATCAGCAAGTAACCACCCGCCTGCCCGTAACGGGACTGGGCAATCTTGTCCAGAAAGTTGGGTTTGTCCAGGTCGGTCACGCCCGTCAGCACCCCGATGACCCGACCCTGCGCATCCAGCAGCGGCACCACCACACTGACCAGGGGCAGTTTGCGCTTTTTGCCCAGTAAAGGACGGCTGATGACGGGTTTGCCATCACGCAATGCCGCCGCTACAGGCTCCATGCTTTTGTATGACACGCCAATGCGCCCGGCTGACAGCGGCACATCGGCCAAGGCCACGCCATCTGCCCCGGCCACCCACACACCACCGTTGAACAAAACGGGCAGCACCGGGCGCTGTTCCAACAAAACTTGCAATGCAGGCACGTTGTCGAGCGTGGCCGGTGTGATCTGTTTGGCGACCACCTGCAGTGCCTGCACACGCTCATCCAAAGCCCTGTCGATGTCATCGGCCATCGCCGAGACGGCCTGGAACTGCTGCGTGCCCAGCATGCGCTCCATGTCGGCCCGCAGCAACCGGGTGGCATACAGGGTGAGCATCCAGATGCCCAGCACAAACACCGCCAGGGTGAACACCGTGGCACGGGTGCGCAAAGAGTGCCAGGGCGATATACGAAGCATTGTCGAATGCGTTGCGTTAAGAAGTTGCCATCACCACCCGGTTGCGGCCAGCGTGCTTGGCCTCGTACAGGGCGGCATCGGCTTGGTTGATGAGGTGGCGGTAATCGGGGTGACCCGTGTGCATGGCCACGCCTATGCTCACGGTCACACGCAGGCTTTTTTCTTCCGAAATGGGGATGACGGCCTGTTCGATGCGGGCACGGATTTTGTCCGCCAGCATCATGGCGTGCGGGGCATCCACCTCGTTGACCACGCCCAGAAATTCCTCACCGCCGTAGCGGAAAAAGAAATCGCTGACCCGGCTGTGGGCCAGCAACAGGGCGGCAATGGCTTGCAGCACGCGGTCGCCTGCGTCGTGGCCGTGCCCGTCGTTGACGCGTTTGAAATGATCGATATCGATCATCAGCACGCCAAACGTGTTCTGCTGGCGGCGGGCCATGTCCAGTTCACGGCGCAGGATGGTGGGCAAAAACCGGCGGTTGTAGAGCTGGGTGAGCACATCGCGGCCCACTTCCATGTCGAGCATGCGGTCAAACATGGCGTTGACCAAAAAACGCATCTCTTCCAGATCGGCCAGAAAATCGCGCAGCACACCCGCCTTTTCCACGGGTGGTGCGCCATCGGACGGCGGCAGCAAAAGCAGGGGCAACAGCGTTGCGTCGATGGACTGGATCTGCTCGGTGATGCGCTGCAACTCCAGCATTTCATCGAACAGCAGCGGTGCCTTGTGCTGCACCCACAGGCCGAATGCCGAGCTGCGCATGGTCAGCACCGCCGAGGTGGCCGTGGCCGAAGCCAGGATGCGCAGCACGCTGTTTTCCCACTCGGACAATGCGCCCAGTTGTTTGTGCCGCTCCAGCGCCGCGTTCTGACCAGCGGTGACCATGCGGAAAATTTCGTCGGTGCGCACACCGCTTTCGTGGGTGCGCACGTAGGCCGAACTCATTTCGGAAAACGCCAGATCCATCAGCACACCCACGTAGCCCACCGCATCGACCAGCCCCTGGCGATCCAGCTCCGACTGCACCAGCAGGCTGCGGATACGGGTTTTGAGCAAGCGCATGCCACGCGAAACCAGCCCCACCGGAATATCGGCCCGCGCATGCACATCGCCCACATGGCGCTGCAACGCGGCCACCGCCTTGGGGTCGCTGCCCGGCCCCTGAAACAGCACCCGCATCCAACGCTGTATGCCCGGTTTCAGGTGCGACTGGACGGTGTCGTGCGACAGGAAGGGCGCGGCCTCCGGGTCGGCCATCATCACCTGGTAGAAATGGGCGGCCAGCTCTTCGGCATGCTGTTGCAGCACAGCCGCCACCACTTGGGCCACGGCAGGAGAAACGGCGGTGATGGCATCTTGCCAGTCCGCAACAGTGTTGGTTTCAATGGTCATGGAAAAGCACATCAGCGTGAAGAAAAACAGAAAACAGGGTCAGAGGTTGGGGGCCAGCAACCTCCTCAGTTCAGCCTCTGGCATGGCACGGCGCTGCGCCATGTCGGCCAGCTGATCTTCGCCCATTTTGCCCACATTGAAATAGGTGCTTTCCGGGTGGCTCAGGTAGAAACCGCTGACGCTGGCCGCCGGGGTCATGGCCAGGCTTTCGGTGAGGCCCATGCCGATGTCGGCGCAGCCCAGCACCTCGAACATGTCGCGCTTGACGCTGTGGTCAGGGCAAGCGGGGTAACCGGGCGCGGGGCGGATGCCCCGGTACTTTTCCGCAATCAGCTCGTCCACGCCCAGGGCCTCGGCAGGCACGTAGCCCCACAGGTCGGTGCGCACCTTGTGGTGCATCAGCTCGGCAAAGGCTTCGGCCAGGCGGTCGGCCAGGGCCTTGAACAGGATTGACGCATAGTCGTCGTGCGCGGCCAGAAACTGCGCGTCCTTTTTGTCGGCCCCGATGCCGGTGGTGACGGCGAACATGCCGACGTAATCGCGCACGCCATCCGCTGCCGAAGCCACAAAGTCGGCCAGGCAGCGGCTGGGGCGCAGGCGGGTCTGGCCGTTGGCATCTTCAAATTCCTGCTTTTCGGTCTGCTGGCGCAGGCCGTGCCAGGTCAGGGCCACCTGGGTGCGGGACTCGTCGGTGTACAGCGCGATGTCGTCGTGGTTGACGCGGTTGGCGGGCCAGAGGCCCACCACGGCATTGGCCGTGAGCCAGCGGCCCTCAACGATCTTTTTGAGCATGGCCTGCGCATCGGCAAACACGCGGGAGGCCTCCTCGCCCACCACCTCGTCGCTCAGGATGGCGGGGTACGGCCCGGCCAGATCCCAGGTCTGGAAGAATGGACCCCAGTCGATGTAGCGGGCAATCTCGGCCAGGTCGTAGTTTTTGAACACGCGGCGGCCAATGAACTTCGGCACGGGCGGGGTGTAGGCACTGAAGTCGATGGGTGTGGCGTTGGCGCGGGCTTTTTCCAGCGGCCACAGCGGCACCTGCTTTTTGTTGGCGTGCTGCTGGCGCACGCGTTCGTAGTCGGCGTTCAGCTCGGCCACGTAGGCATCGCGGCCATCGCCCAGCAGGCCCTGGGCCACGCTGACGCTGCGGCTGGCATCGGGCACGTACACCACGGGGCCGCTGTAGTGCGGCGCAATTTTCACGGCGGTGTGGACGCGGCTGCAGGTGGCCCCGCCGATCAGCAGCGGAATCTGGCGGCTGCGGAAGTA
>CALMMY010000035.1 GCA_937868695.1 uncultured Comamonadaceae bacterium | reverse complement strand
GTGAAGGTGGTCTATGACGGTGTGGGCAAAGACACCTGGGATGGCTCGCTGGACTGCCTGCGCCCCTTTGGCCTGATGGTCAGCTTTGGCAACGCCAGCGGCCCGGTGCCTGCGTTTGCGCCCGGCATGCTGGGGCCCAAGGGCTCGCTGTACGTCACGCGCCAGACGCTGTTCAGCCACATCACCAGCCGCGAGCGCACCCAGGCGATGGCCGATGAGCTGTTTGCCGTGGTGCAGAGCGGTGCGGTGAACATCCGCATCGACCAGCGGTTTGCCCTGGCCGATGTGCAGGCCGCCCACCGCAGCCTGGAAGCCCGCCAGACCACCGGCTGCACGGTGCTGCTGCCTTGATGAGGTTGGGCACGCGGGTATCCTCTGTGTAGGTCGGCTGGAATCTGGCCGACCATATTTGCTGACATGACCTCAACCGTGTTCACTGCTTCGGAATCCACTGCCCAGGGGGCACCCCTCTCATCCGGCCTGAGCCGGTGGCTGACTGTGCGGCTGCTGCTGGTCATGGCAGCAGCCAGCGTGGGCATTTTGCTGCTGTGTTTTGTGCTGCTGTCTGCCTTGTTCGACCGCTTTGAGCACGAAGCGGCCCAGACAGAACTGGGGCGTGTGGAGGCCGTGTTGCTCAGGGACAGCCAGACGCTGGCTGAAATTGCCGACGACTACGCCCGCTGGGACGACACTTACCGCGCTGTGCGGGGCGAATACCCGGAGTTCATGGATGACAACTTCACCCTGGCCTCCATGCGCAACCTGCGCTTTCAGGCGGTGGCGATGCTGGGTGACGGTGGCCAACTGCTGGAAGCCCGCCAGCTTGGCAGGGGTGTACTCAGCATGGCGCTGGAGCCCGAGTGGTTGCAGGCCCTGAGCGGGCCATCTGTGCTGGCGCAATGCCACACCGCCCGCGAAGGCATGGTGTGGCTGCCCACCGGGGCCCTGATGGTGGCGCGGGTGCGCATCAACAACACGGCTGGCAGCGAAAAGCCCACTGGGTGCCTGGTGTTCGCCCGCCTGATGGATGGGGATTACTTCAGCTCGCTCCAGCCCTTCACGGGCGTGCAGGCCAGCCTGTCGCGTGAGTTGGGGGTGCCCGAACACCGCCACAGCCTGCTGAATACCGCACCCTGGCTGGCACAGAAGCCACTGAGCCAGTTTGCAGCCACTTTGCAGGTGATGCACCAACCCAGGCTGTCGCAGCAGCAGATGCCGGTTTTTTGGCTCACGTCACTGGCCCTTCTGCTGACCGCCTTCATGGCGGTATGCGCCTTGTATGTGCTGGTGCAGCGCAAGGTGGTGCGGCGTTTGCGCACAGCGGCCATGCTGGCCGACCGCTTTCGCACCCAGCCCGAGCTGGAGGTGAACTGGCCGCACAAAGGTCAAGACGAGATCGACCGCCTGGGCCAGTCGCTGAACGAACTGGTGGCCCAGGTCAGGCAGCAGTCCAGGTACGCCGCCATGCACGACCCGCTCACCGGGCTGTTCAACCGGCGCGGGTTGATGGTGTTGCTCGACGAGGCGCTGCGTGCCCGTCCTGCTGAAGCCTCGGCTGCCGATGCGCAGACCGATGGTGAATCGGCCACCCCGCTGCTCTGCCTGGTGCTGCTGGATCTGGATGGCTTCAAAAGCATCAACGATGGCTTCGGGCACGACGTGGGCGATGCCTTGCTGTGCCATGTGGCCGGGCAGTTGCGGGTGTCCGTGCTGTCTGG
>CALMMY010000034.1 GCA_937868695.1 uncultured Comamonadaceae bacterium | reverse complement strand
GCCGACGAGCTGGGCCTGCACGAGTCCACCATCAGCCGCGTGACCACCGCCAAGTACATGGCCACGCCCTTTGGCACCTACGAGCTGAAATACTTTTTCGGCTCCAGCCTGGGCACGGAAACCGGCGGCAACGCCTCCAGCACGGCGGTGCGCGCCCTCATCAAGCAGCTGGTGGCGGGCGAAGACCCCAAAAAGCCGCTTTCCGACAACGCCCTGTCCGACATGCTCAAGGAGCAAGGCATCGAATGCGCCCGCCGCACCGTGGCCAAGTACCGCGAAGGCATGCGCATCGCCCCGGCCAGCCTGCGCAAGGCGCTTTGAGCCAGGGGTCAGCGTTCTTTTTCAATGCCGGTGTGTGTGATGGATGTCCGGCACATGGGCGTGGGCATGTGTCACAGGCCGGTGTGAATGCCTGTGGCTGTGTTGCCCCACAGGCACGGGGTCGTGAACATGGTCGTGGTGCCCATCGTCATGGCGGTGGGCATGCTCATGTTCGATGCCTTCGTGGGTGTGCTCGTGGCCGTGTGATTCGGCCAAGTGCAAAACCACCCCTGCCAGCATCAGCATCCCACCCAGCACCAGGTAGGGCGAAACCGCCCGTTCCCCCAGCGCGAAAGCCGCCACCGCGCCGATGAACGGGGCAAATGCAAACACCGACCCCGTTCGGGCCGCGCCAAACGTGCGTTGAGCCAACAAATAAAAACGCAGGCTCAGACCATACCCGCTGGCCCCGATGGCCAGCAACATGGCACAGGGCATCCAGGCGGGCCTCGTTTCTGCATTCAGCCACGCCACCGAGCCCGTTGCCAGCAGTCCCAGCACCGATTTGGCCAGCACGACCTGACCGGGGTCTCGGTCGGCCACGTCTCTGGACAATGTGTTGTCAATGCCCCAGGCCACAGTGGCGGCCATCACGGCCAACAAACCCATCAGTTGGACACCCCCTTGAAACCCTTGATCCAGCGCCAGGATCACGCCACCGGCCAGCAAAGAGCCCATTGCCATCACCACGCGCTTGTCCACGGTTTCGCCGTACAAACGCCACGCCAGCAGTGCGGTGAACACGGCTTCCAGCGTCAGCATCAACGATGCCGACACCCCGCTGGTGTGCTGCAACCCCCACGCCAGTGCCACAGGGCCGATGACCGCACCAAACATCGCCATCGCAAGCAACCGCCTGGCATCGGTGCGTTGCAGTTGCGCTTCCCGCTCTTTGGGCTTGCGCATGAATGCGGCAACCAGTGCCGAGCCGCCATACAGCAGTGCAGCCGTGGTGAACGGCCCCACGCCTTGCCCCCATTTCTGGACGAAAGGCGTGCTCAGCCCGAACAAGGCGGCTGCCAGCAAAGCCAGCAGACCGCCTCTCACCACGGGATTCAATGATCCGTGGCCCCGCATTCACTGGCCCGTGAAGTTGGCCGCAATGAAGTTGCCGCTGTGGGAGAAGAAGATGAACAGCGTTTGCTTGGCTTTGTCTGCCGCAGCCGGGTTGCTGTAGCGAACCTTCCACTCTTTGCCCTTTTTGCCGTCCACCAATTCAATGGCATCTTGCTTGGCCGCAGTCCAAGACGTATCGAGTTTTCCGGTTTTTACGAGGGATGCACGGCGTTGCTCCGCGCAGTCTTTGACCACGCCTTCGGGCACGGGTGTGTTGCCGTGGAAGTGGCAGCTTCCGCCTTCTCCGGCCATCGCCTGAGGGGCAAAAACGAGGGAAGAGAGGAGGGTGACGGTGGCGATCCATGTTTTCATGGTGTTTCCTTGGGTTGGGTTGGGTTGGGGGAGTGGGGTGAACACAATCACAGGCCGTTGCGGCTGTTGTCTTCGGTCTGTTCGACATCGATGTCTTCGTGCGCGTGGCGGTGTTCGGCGGTGGGGAAGCGGAAGCTGTCCGGGTGGCTGTCGTGCTGGTAGCCATGCAGCTGCACGAACAGCAAATAGAACCCCGCGTAAAACAAGCCCAGGTTGGCGGCGTAACTGAACCGTTTGAACGATGGCATGTGCCGCCACAGCGCCAAAACCCCCACCATGACGGTCAAGGCGGCAATCTGACCGAGTTCCACGCCCACGTTGAAGCTCAGGATGCGCCACAGCATGGCCAGCGGGTCGTCGCCCAATGGCAGTTGTTGCAGCCGCGTGGACAAGCCAAACCCGTGCAACAGACCAAAGCCAAACACGGCCCAGAGCAGGTTGGGCGATGCCATCTGAAAGTGCTTCTGGAAGCCCCCGTTGTTGTCGAATGCCTTGTACATCACGCTCAGCGCAATGATGGCGTCGACCAGGTAGTAGTTCCAGGTGATCTTGAAGTAAGTCGCCAGGATGAGCGTGATGCAGTGGCCGATGGTGAACACGGTCACGAACTTCGCCACTTCGCGGAATGAAGTGAGATAGAACACCACGCCAAACAGGAACAACAAATGGTCGTAGCCGGTCAGCATGTGGCTGGCACCCAGCCCGATGTAGTGGATGTAGCCCGCCTCCAGCATGCGAATGCGGTCGGCCTCGGAGATGCCGTGGGCCAGCGCGATGGCAGGGAGCATGCCGATCAGAACGGCAAACAGCCGCTGTCGATGGCGCGAAAAGTCAAAAAATTTCATGGGTTTAAAAAGACAAATGGGTTGAGAAGCCAGCGCAGGCATGAACACCATGCCCAGGGGAAAAGCCTGCCGGGCTTGGCAAAGTGAACTGCGTTGGGTTTGGGCGTGCGCGTGCGCGAAGCACGTTCTGCCCCAGAGTGGGGAAGCTCAGGCGTTTGCTTGCGGAGGGCGCAGAAGCCCGTCAAGACACACCGATGGCGGACAGATGGATGCTGTTTGCGGCGGTGCGGCTGGCAGCGCAGGGGCCGCCAATGTGGTTATGCAGGCAGCCAGGCCGATGGGCTGCATGCCCCCGTCTGCATGCAGGTGGACAGCGTCGTTGCCCGTTTCCTGCACATGGATGCTCTCATCGTGGTGATGGTGGTGGTCAATCACTTCTTCGTGGATCACAAGGTGCGCAAGCCGTTGCGATTGTTCCTGCACCACAAAAGGCGTGACCCACGACAACGCTTGCCAGAACATGACAGCGATCAGGATGAGGGCCTGGTGGGGGCGAAGCATGGTCAAAGTATAGG
>CALMMY010000033.1 GCA_937868695.1 uncultured Comamonadaceae bacterium | reverse complement strand
GTCACCTGTATCAAGAGCGGTGGAGTGTGGCTGATGTGTGTGACACCTTTGTGATGCTTGCAGGACTATCGGTGCGCCGCGCCAGGTCATCCAGCAGCATGCGGGCGGTGGCCACGTTGGTGGCACAGGGTATGTTGTGTACGTCGCAGGCACGCACCAGCGCGTTGATGTCGGGCTCGTGGGGTTGGGCGGTCATGGGGTCGCGCAGGAACACCACGGCATCCACCTGGCCCACCGAGAGGCGGGCACCGATTTGCAAATCGCCCCCCAGCGGGCCGCTGAGCAGCCGCTCGACGCTCAGGCCCACCTCGGCCTGCAAGCGCCCGCCCGTGGTGCCGGTGGCCATGAGGGTGTGCTGCTGCAACAGTGCGCTGAACTCGGTGGCCAGCATCACCATGCGGTCTTTCATGCGGTCGTGGGCGACAAGGGCGATGTGCATGGGGGGCCTCTGTTTCGTTTCAGGCTTGGTTGGCTTTTTCCAGCGCCTTGGCCATGGTTTTGCCCAGTTCCACGCCCCACTGGTCGTAGGCGTTGATGCCCCAGATGGCGGCCTGGGTGAATACCTTGTGCTCGTACAGCGCAATCAGTGAACCCAGGCGGGCGGGGGTGAGGGCATCCACCCACAGGATGCTGTTGGGCACGTTGCCCGCAAAGCTGCGCTGGGTCACCATGGCCTCGGCCTCGGTTTGACTCAGGCCATCGGCCAGCAGGGCGGCCAGGGTGTCGGCTTCATCACGGCCACGGGCCAGGGCTTCGGCCTGGGCACGCAGGTTGAGGTTGACCACACGGTGGTGTTCAGCCGCCAGTGGCAGGCCGGACAGCGGGGTGTCTTCGGACTGCACGCCCACAAACTCCACCGGCACGCGGTGGCTGCCCTGGTGCAGCAGCTGAAAGTAGGCATGCTGGCCGTCAATGCCGGTGCCACCCCACAGGATGGGGCCGGTGTCCACGGCGCTGGGGCGACCATCGCGCAGGGTGTGCTTGCCGTTGCTCTCCATGTCCATCTGCTGCACAAACGGTGTGAACTTGGCCAGGCGGCTGGGGTAGGTGGACAGCAGCTGCGTGGGGCAGCCCAGGAAGTTGCGGTTCCACACCCCCAGCAGGGCCAGCAGCACCGGCAGGTTGGCGTGCAGCGGTGTACTGCGGAAATGTGCGTCCATCGCCTGGCCACCGGCCAGAAACGCGCGGAAGGCACCGCTGCCGATGGCCAGCGCCAGCGGCAGGCCCAGGGCCGACCACACCGAGTAGCGCCCGCCCACCCAGTCCCAGAAGGTGAAGGTCTGTTCGGGCGGAATGCCCATGGCCTGCGAGCGTTTCGGGGCTGCGGTGATGGCCACCAGGTGGGCCGACTGGTCGGCCTCGCTCAGGCCCGCATCGGCCAGCCAGCGCCGCGCGGAGGCGGCGTTGGTCATGGTTTCCTGGGTGGTGAAGGTTTTGGACGAAATGATGACCAGCGTGCGCCGTGCATCCAGGTTGCGCAGCACGCTGTGCAGCGCCCAGGCATCGGGGTTGCTGACGAAATGCACGCGCAGCTCGGGTGCGCCGGGGCTGGGCCAGGTGAGGTGGGCCAGGGCTTCGGCGGCCATGCGCGGCCCCAGGTCGGAGCCGCCGATGCCGATGTTGACCACATCGGTGAAGGCCAGGCCAGTGCTGCCGCGCTGCTGGCCGCTGCGCACAGCCTCGGCAAAGCCGCACACGCGGGTCAGCTCGGTCTGCACCAGTTGCTGCACCTCGCTGCCCCAGGGTGCGGCATCGCCCTCGGCTCCGGGCGTGCCGCGCAGCGCCACATGCAGCACGGCCCGCTGCTCGGAGGTGTTGATAACTTCGCCGCTGAACATGGCTTGGCGCTGGTTGGCCACACCGGCCTGCTCGGCCAGGGCCAGCAACTGTTCCAGCACAGGGGCTGTGACGGCCTGACGGCTGAAGTCCAGCGCGATGCCGGTGCCGCTGGCCTCCACCGGGGCGGGGCGGCTGGCGGGGTCGGCCAGCAGATCGCGCAGGTGCGGCAGGCCCGCATCGGCCAGGGCTTGCAGGGCAGACCAGGCAGGCAGGGTCTGGGGGGCGGGAGCGGCAACCGAGGTAGGGATGGGGGTGTGGAGTGCGGTGGCGGTCATGAAAACTGTTTCCTGTGCAAAGGCTGCGGTGGCGGTGTGTCTGGCGTGTGTCCAGTGTGCTTCTGGTGCGTACCTAGCAAGCGGCAAGCCAGTGGGGAGCCATCTTATCGGCAGCCTGTGTCGGTGAATGCCCTTGCAGAATGGGATTCAGACGCTGGCGGCCTGGATGGCTTCGGCGGCCAGGCGGGTGATGCGGGCCCAGTCTCTGGCGGCCAGCGCGTCGGCGGGGGTGAGCCAGCTGCCGCCCACCATCGCCACGTTGGGCAGGGCCAGAAACTGGCCGAGGTTGGCCAGGCTGATGCCGCCGGTGGGGCAGAAGCGCACGTCGGCCAGCGGCCCGCCCAAGGCTTGCAGCATGGCCAGGCCACCGGCCTGTGCGGCGGGGAACAGCTTCATCAAGGCAAAGCCGTGGTCGCGGGCGGCCATCACTTCGCTGGGGGTCATCACGCCGGGCACAAAGGGCAGGCGGGCAGCGGCCACGGCGGCCACCACGGCGGGCGTGCAGCCGGGCGACAGGGCAAAGGTGGCCCCGGCATCGCGCACCTGCTGCACTTCGGTTGCGCGGGTGACGGTGCCTGCGCCCACGCACATGGCGGGCACGGCGCGGGCCACGGCCTCGATGGCGGCCAGCCCCTGCGGGGTACGCAGGGTGATTTCCATCACGTCAATGCCACCGGCCAGCAGGGCATGGGCCAGGGGCACGGCCTGGGCCACGTCATGCAGGGCAATGACGGGCACCACGCGGGAGGTGAAGGCGGGCAGGGCGGGTTGGGTGGGTGTGTGCATGGTGTTTGATGAATAAAAAGGCTTGTGCGCTCGCTGTTATTGCGCAGTCAGCTATGGATATTGAAGTCCGCGCCGGAGGCGCAGGCGTGCCCCCCCAGCGCC
>CALMMY010000032.1 GCA_937868695.1 uncultured Comamonadaceae bacterium | reverse complement strand
GCCTGGCGCAGTTTGATCTTGTAGCAGTCGGCCATGCCCGACAGTGCCGCCGATGGCACGCGGGGCTGCTCCAGCCGCTCCAGCAGTTTCTTTTTCAGCGGGGTTTGGATGCTGCCGTCCAGCTTTTGCCACTCGGCCCACGCCAGTTCATGAAAACGCAGTTTGTAGGCCATGCCGTGCTGCTGCGTCACAGGTCTTGCGGGTTGACTTCGACAAACGGGCCGTTGGCGCGTTCGCGGGCCAGTTTGGCATCTTCCAGGTCTTCCAGGTGTTGCATCAGCCGCTCGAAGTACGGGGCGGGCACCAGATAGGCTTCGGGCCGGTTGTGGTTGAGCACGGCCACGGGCTCGTCGTCGGCCTGGGCCAGGATGCTGGCGTAGTTGCGTTTGAGGTCGGTCACGCTGACGCTGTGGTGGCTGAGTACGGTGTCCATGATGGGCAGGCCTTTTGAAATGGATGCTTTATTTCACGCCAAATAACGCATCCATTTTGCCATTTTCACCGCCCGGCACGCACCTCGGCCAGTGCGGCGGTGATGGCGTTGACCACGGCTTCGGGTTTTTCCAGCGGGATGGCATGGCCGCTGTCCACCCACACTTGCTTGGCGTTGGGGTACAGGCGGGCAATGTCTTCGCGCAGGGCGTTGGAGAACTTGGCCAGGTCGGAGGTTTCTTTCATGGGCTGTGCGGCGCTGAGCACGGTGACGGGTAGGCCGGTCACGGTAGGCAGGGCCAGCACCTGCTGGCCGGTCTGGTTCACCAGGTCGAACTCGTCTTTGGCGGTGCCGGTGATCAGGGCTTTGGCCACGCCGCGCACCAGAAGTGATTGGTTTTCTATCGCGCCTGCGCCGACCTGTTGCCTGGGGTGGGTGGAATCGACCAGCACCAGGGCCGCCACTTCCTGCGGGTGCTGGCGGGCAAACAGCTGCATGTACAGGCCGCCCAGCGAGTGGCCCACCAGCACGTAGGGCGGCTGCATGCCTTGCTGCTGCAAGGCGCGGCGCAGTTCGGCCACGATGTGCTGGCCGTCGCGCGGGGTGCTGGCGGGGGCGCTCTGGCCGATGCCGGGGCGGTTGTAGGCAAAGTAGGCGGTGTCGGCGGGCAGGGCTGGCAGCACTTTGCCCCACCAGGCCATGTGGCCGCCCAGCCCGTTTTCGAAAACGACCACCGGCCCGGTACCTGGGTGGGCCACGAGTTCGAGCGGGCGCTCGTCCACCTGGCTGATTTGCGTTCCGGGCAATCCGGCACAACCGGCCAGCAGGGCGATGATGAACAGGCCGACAGCGCGGCGCAGGGTGGGCATGGGGTTCATGGGTGGGCTCGGTGATTCAGGCTTCAGGTTTGCGGGCCACCACAAAGGGCCGCCAGTCGCGGCTGCGTTTGGGGGTGGCGTGGTGCTCCACGCTGTCAATGGTCAGCCCGCTGCGCTCGATGGCGGTGAGCAGCTGGTCTTCGGTCAGCACATGCATGGGTGGAGCGATCCGCAGCAGGCGCAGCACGGGCAGGGCCACATGGGGCACCAGCGGGTTCATCTGGCCAACGCAGGGGGTTTTGCTGATGAACAGCCCGCCGGGGCGCAAGTGGCGCAGCACCTGGGCCAGGGTGTGGTCCAGGTCGGGCACCAGATGCAGCAGGTTGAAGGCGAGCACCGTGTCCCAGCCTTCGGCGGTCTGGCTGGCGGTTTCGGTCAGGCAGGTGCCTTGCCAGCCAACCGGGGCCGGAGCCGGTGCGGGCAGGTGGGCATCGGCATCGGCCACCACCAGGTGCAGCATGCGGTGGACATCGGGCGGGGCATCTTTGAGCTTCTGGCGGGCAATGTCCACCATGGCGGGCGACAGGTCGGCGGCGGTGTAGTGGGCGGTGGCCGGGGCCAGACGCAGGGCGGTGGTGGCGGTGCCGCTGCCCAGCTCCAGCACGCGGTCGGTGGGGCGCAGCCGTTGCCGCACGCGCTGCAAGCTGTGCTCGTAGCCAGCCATGTCGGCAATGGTGGCGGCGGCGTATTTGCGTGCGGTTTTGTCCCAGAAGCGGGTGCTGTGCGCCAGCAGGGCGCTGGTGGGCGGGTGTGTGGTCATGGCTTGAAGCAAGGTGAAGGAGTGGACAGGCCTGCATGGTAGCCATGCAGATTTGCGCAGGCTACGTCTAAATTTGCAGACCACCCATACCTAAATGCATGACCCAACCCG
>CALMMY010000031.1 GCA_937868695.1 uncultured Comamonadaceae bacterium | reverse complement strand
CTTGCGGCGGCAGCGCGTGAAGAAACCATGGATTGAAACGGCAGGCGCACACGGGATCGCACGGGCAAGGGGTGAGCCGTTCCGACAATCTCTGCTCGCAGTGTGCGGAGGACGGCTCACCCCTTGCCCGGGCGCAGAGCGAAGCAACGCCACCCGAAAACCCGGCAGATCAACTGGAGCAGCCCCCCGAACCAGGCAGTCTGCACAGCACAAGTGAACACAGCCGCCTGAAGCCGCCGAATCAACGGTTGTCAAAGTCAGGGTGCTGGCTGACCCGCCTCTGCCGCTGCCTCCATCGCCAGCAGCGCCCGCTTGCGCTCCACGCCCCATCGGTAGCCCGACAGGCCGCCATCGCTGCGTACCACCCGGTGGCACGGAATCGCCACGGCCAGTGCATTGGCCGCACAGGCACTGGCCACTGCCCGCACTGCCTGCGGCGATCCGATGGCGCGGGCAATGTCGGTGTAGCTGGCAGTCTGCCCGGCAGGAATGCGGCACAGCGCCTGCCACACCCGCTGCTGGAAGGCCGTGCCGCGCACGTCCAGTGGCAAATCCAGCCCCAGTGCCGGGGCCTGCACAAAACCCACCACGGCGGCCATGTACCGCTCGAAACCGGGGTCTGCGCCCAGCAGGTTGGCGCGGGGAAAACGGTCTTGCAGGTCGCGCACCAGTGCCTCGGGGTCATCGCCCAGCAGGATGGCGCACACCCCCGCCTCGCTGCACGCCACCAGGATGGCACCCAGCACGCACTGGCCCACGGCAAACCGGATGTCGGTGTCCACACCGCCCGAACGGAAGCGGGTGGGGGTCATGCCCAGCACCTGGCTGGCCTCGGCGTAAAAGCGCCCGCCCGAGCTGTAGCCTGCGCTGTACATGGCATCGGTCACGCTGGTGCTGTGGCTGCCGCTCAGGGCCTCGCGCACCCGCCGTGAGCGGTGGGCCAGGGCATAGGCTTTGGGGGTCAGGCCCGTGGCCTGTTTGAACACCCGGTGCAGGTGGTGCGGGCTGAGCTGTGCGTGCTGTGCCAGCTCGGCCAGTGTGGGCGGGTGGTCGGCGGTTTCAATGTAGCGGCACACCCCAGCCACCAGTCCGGCATGGCCATTGGCTGGCTGTGAAACGGGTGCGGGTGGCAATGTGGGCGGAAGTGCATGGGTGGGCATGGTGATCGTCGAGCCTGTGGGTGCCTGTGTAACTGTGCAATGGGCGGGGCGTGTGCCGCAATGTAGGCGGTTTGCTCCCCGCCGCGCACTCCGTTTCTTGCTGTCAGGCTTGCTGACTGGGGCAGATCGGTGCGAAGGTGAAGAGCCTTTGCGCACGAACACCAAGGTTTCTTTGCTATGGTGCCAGCCGTTGAACAACCACGGCCTTCGGGCCGCTACAGGAGCATTTCCGTGCAACAGCGTTCTCTGGGTCCCTTTTCAGTCGGTGCCATCGGTCTTGGCTGCATGAACATCTGCCATGCCTATGGCCCACCCATTTCCGCCGAGCAGGCCGAGCGCCTGATGCTGGCCGCGCTGGATGCCGGGGTCACCCATTTCGATACCGCTGCCCTCTATGGCTTTGGAGCCAGCGAAACCACGGTGGGCCGGGTGCTGGGCAGGCACCGCTCGCGCTTCACGCTGGCCAGCAAATGCGGCATGCAGGGTGTGGATGTGGCTGGCAACGGGCAGCTGATGCGTGTGATTGACGGTCGGCCTGCCACGTTGCGGTCCACCTGCGAAGCCGCGCTCCAGCGCCTGCAAACCGATGTGATCGACCTGTACTACCTGCACCGCTGGGACAAACAGGTGCCCATCGAGGAGAGTGTGGGTGCGCTGGGTGATCTGGTGCGGGCGGGCAAGATCCGAGCGGTCGGCCTGTCGGAAGTGTCGGCCCCCACGCTGCGCCGGGCGCATGCCGAGTTTCCCATCGCTGCATTGCAGACCGAGTATTCGCTGTGGACGCGCAACCCTGAAATTGCGGTGCTCCAGGCCTGCCGCGAGCTGGGTGTGGCCTTCGTGGCGTTCAGCCCGGTGGCGCGGGGTTTTCTGTGCGGAGAGCTGGATGTGACTGCTTTTGATACCAAAGACATCCGCCGGTCCATGCCACGTTTTTCAGCACAGAACAGCGCGGCCAACCGCCAGTGGATGCCTGCCTACGCGGCATTGGCGGCCGAGGCTGGCTGCACACCTGCCCAGTTGGCGATTGCCTGGTTGCTGCGCAGGGGGCCGGACATTCTGCCCATTCCGGGCACCACGAGCGTGGAGCATCTGCATGAGAACCTGGCGGCGGCGGATGTGCAGCTGAATGACGGGCTGCTGGCCAGGCTCGATGCCCTCGTCAACCGGCACACCGTGCTGGGCGAACGCTACAACGCCCAGGGCAGCAGCGAGGTGGATACCGAAGCGTTCTGAAGGTGGTCAGTGGTCAATGTTCACGGCTCAACGGAAAAACCGTTTTTCCCGCGACAGCATTTGGTAGGCCGTGCCAATCAGACCGCCCAACAGCAGGCCTCCGACCAGCCCGATCACATTGCCGGACATGAGCCCCAACAACAGTCCCAGCAGGCCTGCTCCCACACCGGGGCGAACCAGCAGGTACAGCCAGCCCTGCCTGCGGGCGATGCGGCTGGCTTTGGTCTCACTCTCCAGACTGCAGTGCTTGCAAATGCGCGACAGACTGGGCCGCCCGCAATGAGGACAAAACAT
>CALMMY010000030.1 GCA_937868695.1 uncultured Comamonadaceae bacterium | reverse complement strand
TTGCCGCAGTTGGCCATGCCGCTTTGCAGCAGGCCGTGCATCAGGCTTTTGGCCAGCAGGGCCACCACGCGGGGGTCGCGGGCAAAGGCGCGGTCGCCGATGACGCTGCTGTCGCCGTGGTCCAGGTCGAGCACGGGGGTGAAGCTCAGATCGACACCGCAGGCCCGCAGCTCGGCACCCAGCACATGGCCGCAGGCGGTGGCCACGTTGGTGGCGTGCATGTGCATGCTGGCCTGCATGGCGGGGCTGAACGGGGTGACCGGGTCTTTGGCGGCGGCTTCCTCGGCGCTGCGCTCCCACAGCCGACCCAGCGCGCGCATGGGCGGCAGGTGGGTGAAGCCATCGGTTTTGAAGCGTTGCACGCGCCCGCCTTCGTGGTCCACGGCAATGAGGATGTCAGGGCGGGCCTTGCGGATTTTTCTGCACAGCCGGGTTAGCTGCTCGCGGCTCTCGAAGTTGCGGCCAAACAGGATGAGGCCGCCAGTGAGCGGATGGCGCAGGCGCTGCTTGTCGGCTTTGGTGAGGCTGGTGCCGGCGATGTCGAGCACCACGGGGGCGGGATGGCGGTTCATACAGGTGGCCTTGTGTCGGGGTTGGCGGGTGGCCGGTTCTGCTCCACCACCACGAAGCTGGCGGCATGGTCGCCCTCGTCGGTGACGGTGACGTGGGCGTGGAGGCCCCGCGCCTCGAACCAGGCTTTGAGCGGATCGTGCAGCACGATGGTGGGCTGGCCGGTGGGCAGGTTGAGAATTTCGCAGGCACGCCAGGTCATGGGCATGCGCATCCCCAGGCCAATGGCTTTGCTGAAGGCTTCCTTGGCCGAAAACCGGGTGGCCAGGTAGCGCAGGCCGCGCTGCGGGCTGCGGGCGGTGCGGGCCTGCCAGATGGTGTGCTCGGTCGGCCCCAGCACCTTGGCGGCAAAACGCTCGCCCTGGCGGGCCAGCACGCCTTCGATGCGGCGCACATCGCACAGATCGGTTCCGATGCCGTAGATCATGTCTGCACCCGGAAAAAGAGCACGCTGTTCAGGCGGCATAAGCGATGGATGCCAGATAGGCCTGCACGGTGGCGGTGTAGCCCAGCTCCAGCGCATCGGCCATCAGGGCGTGGCCGATGGAGACTTCGCTCACGCCGGGCACGGTGCGCAGAAAGTCGGGGAGGTTGTCGCGGTTGAGGTCGTGCCCGGCGTTCACGCCCAGCCCGCAGTCGAGTGCGGCCTGGGCGGCGGCACGGTAGCGTTCCAGCTGGCGGGGCTGGTCGGCTGTGCCCCAGGCCGCAGCATAGGGCTCGGTGTACAGCTCCACGCGGTCGGCCCCCAGTGCTTTGGCCAGGGGCATGGCGATGGGGTCGGGGTCCATGAACAGGCTGACGCGTGCGCCCAGGGCCTTGGCCTGGGCAATCACCGGGGCCAGCCGCTCGCTGTCGGCGGGCAGCTGCCAGCCGTGGTCGCTGGTGAACTGGCCTTCGCTGTCGGGCACAAAGGTCACCTGCTGCGGGCGCACGGCCTGCACAAACCCCATCAGGTTGTGGAAGGGGTTGCCTTCGATGTTGAACTCACGCCCCGGCCAGGCCTTGAGCAGCTCGGCCAGTTCATGCACATCATGGGCACGGATGTGGCGCTCGTCGGGCCGGGGGTGGACGGTGATGCCGTGGGCACCGGCTTGCAGGCACTGGGTGGCGGCACGGGTCAGGCTGGGAATGCCCAGGTGGCGGGTGTTGCGCAGCGTGGCCACTTTGTTGACGTTGACGGACAGGGCGCAACCGGCTTGCAGAGTGCCGGTGGCGTGTGCGGCGGTGGTGGCAGCAGTGGATGAGGTCATGGACAAATCGGTACGGACAACGGGTGAAATCGGCAGGGGTCGGGCTGGGGTAGGCGGTAGCGGATCGAGGTCGGAGGCCGGGCAGCTCAGCGGGGACGCACCAGGGCCTGGACATCCAGCATCATCTGCCGGGTCTTGAAGACGCGCACGCCACCATGGTAGTGCAGCAAGGGGCGCAGCTGAGCTTGCAGGGCGCTCACGCACGGGCGGCTGGCGGTGATGAGGGCATCCAGCGCATCCGGGTCGGCCAATGCGGCTTGCAGGGCCTGCCAGTGCGGGGCAGCCAGGGCCCATTTGTCAGACGGCAGCGCACGGCGCAGACCGCCCTCGGGCTCCAGCAGGTAGGCCGCTCCCGGCTCCAGCGGGGTCAGGGTGCTGCCTTCTTCGCTGAGCATGGGCAGGTAGCCGGATTCTTTCAGCAGCAGCAGCTCGAAGGCGCGCAGCACGCAGGGGTCGGGCTCGCCCCGCTGCGCCAACCGCTCCACGGCCTGGGCATAGGTGTCGAACAGGGCCGGATGGGGTTCGTCGCGCACCAGCAGGCGCATCAGCATTTCATTGAAATAGGTGCCAGCCAGCAGGGCTTCGCCCATGGGCATGACGTGGCCGCCGCGCCACTGGGCGGTTTTGAGGGTGCGCACTTCGCCCTCCCCGCTCCACGACAGCAGCAGGGGCTGCAATGGCAGCAGCACCGGGCGCAGCTGGGAGGTGGGGCGTTTGGCCCCTTTGGCCACCAGGGCCAGGCGGCCATGCTGGCGCGAGAACACCTCGATGATCAGGCTGGTTTCGCTCCAGTCGTAGCGGTGCAGGACAAAGGCGGGCTGATCCAGAAACCGCCGGATGCTGGCGCGTGACACGGGGTTTGGCGGCCTATGGGTAGGGGGTGAGAACGGATGGGAGCCTGCGGGGCCGCATGGGGTGGCAGGCGAGGCACTGCGGGGTAAAACTGCTTACTCGTAGCCGAAGGAGCGCACGCGGGCATCGTCATCGGCCCAGCCCGAGCGCACCTTGACCCACAGCTCCAGAAACACCTTGGCATCGAGCAGCTTTTCCAGCTCGACACGGGCCTCGGTGCCGATGCGTTTGAGCTTTTCGCCCTTTTCGCCAATGATCATGCCCTTGTGGCCTTCGCGCTCGACGACGATGGTGGCGGCAATGCGGCGCATGCGGCCCTCTTCCTCGAACTTGTCGATGATGACGGTGGAGGTGTAGGGCAGCTCGTCGCCGGTGAGGCGGAAGAGTTTTTCGCGGACGATTTCGCTGGCCAGGAATTTTTCGCTGCGGTCGGTCAGCTCATCGGCACCGTACATCCAGGGTTGCTGGGGCAGGTATTTTTCGCAGATGGCGTACACGCGCGACACATCGCGGGCACTGTTGGCCGACATGGGCACGATTTCGGCAAACGGGCGGCGGGTCTGCATCTCGGCCAGCCAGGGGGCCAGCTCGGCACGGCGGTGGATCAGGTCAAACTTGTTGGCCAGCAGAATCACGGGCACGCTGGTGGGCAGCAGCTCCAGCACCTTGGCATCTTCGGGGTAGAAGCGGCCAGCCTCCACCACAAACACCACCAAGTCCACATCGGCCACGGCACCCGTCACGGTTTTGTTCAGCGAGCGGTTGAGCGCATTGCCGTGGCGGGTCTGGAAGCCAGGCGTATCGACAAACACAAACTGGGTATGGCCCAGCGTGCGCACGCCGGTGATGCGGTGGCGCGTGGTCTGCGCCTTGCGCGAGGTGATGCTGACCTTCTGCCCCACCAGGGCATTGAGCAGGGTGGATTTGCCGACGTTGGGTTTGCCCACGATGGCAATCAGGCCGCACCGCTGTTCTTCGGGAGGCACGGGCTTGACCTCCTCAGCCGCCGCAGCCTCGGGTTCAGCCGCAGGGACAGATCGCCGGAAAGCCTTGGCCAGCATGGCTTCCAGCTGGGGGTCTTCGGCGGGAGGAGTGGGTTGTTTTTTGGTCATTTTCTGGTTGTTTTCAGGTGCGCCAGCATGGCTGCTGCGGCGGCTTGTTCGGCAATTCGGCGGGAGCTTCCGCTTCCGTGCTCGGTGCGGTTCAGTTCGGCCACCAGACAGGCCACCTCGAAGGTTTGCTGGTGGGCGGCACCGGTGGTCTGGGTGACTGTGTACTGCGGCAGGTTCATTTTGCGCCCTTGCAGCCACTCCTGAAGCTCGGTTTTGGGGTCTTTGCCCATCGCGCTCATCTGCGCGTTGACTTTGACATCGCGAAACAGATGGCGCACCAGCGTGGCTGCCGCGTCATAGCCGGCATCCAGGTACACCGCACCGATCACCGCCTCCACGGCATCGGCCAGGATGGACGGGCGCTGCCGTCCGCCGGTTTTCAGCTCACCCTCGCCCAGACGCAGCACGGCAGACAAGCCCAGCTCATTGGCCAGCATCACCAGCGTGTCCTGCTTGACCAGATTGGCCCGTATGCGCGACAGGTCGCCTTCGGGCAGGCGAGACAGTTGGCCGTAGAGCAGGTGGGAAACGGCGAGGTTGAGCACCGAGTCGCCCAGAAACTCCAGCCGCTCGTTGTGATCCGCCGAAAAGCTGCGGTGCGTGAGCGCCTGCTCAAACAGCGCAGGTTGTCTGAAGGTGTGGCCCAGCTTGCGCTGCAAAGCCAGCAAAGCCGGACTCAGCGCCATGACACACTCCAAAATGGGCCCAATACCAGCACAACATCACGTTCATCCAAACTCAACGCGAAGACCCCTGGTATTTCAGAAGCAAATAGGCCGGACCGACAAGGTGCATTTCACGCTGGTAGGCAAAGTTAACCACAACCTTGTCACCAGACTTGGTCACCTCCAGATCGGCACCACTGAGGCTTCTGATGTCATCTACCTGGGCTGCTTTGTCAAAAATAGAGCGCACTTCAGCCACCGTGCTGCCTGCTGCCGCCTTTT
Organism: uncultured Comamonadaceae bacterium; assembly: GCA_937868695.1. GTDB lineage: Bacteria > Pseudomonadota > Gammaproteobacteria > Burkholderiales > Burkholderiaceae_C > UBA2334. Next base: position 4,901 of record CALMMY010000030.1, on the reverse strand, counting down.
TGACCGCCTTGTTGATGGACATGAACTCCACCGCCGTCGGGAACACTTGCATGCCGATCAAGGCCAGGGAGCCGAGGACGGCCCCTACAAAAATCAAGCCCAAAAAAGTGATGCCCCGTTGTTGATGCCTCATTGATTGCTCCTGAGTTGATAAATTTGATCTATTTGAATTCAGTCAAAACGGCCAATGCGGCCCAGATCACCAAAATTCATCCAGACGAAAAATGCCCGCCCCACAATGTTGGCCTCGGGTACAAAGCCCCAGTAACGAGAATCCAACGAATTGTCGCGGTTGTCGCCCATCAGAAAATAGTGGCCATCCGGCACTTTGCAAACCACACCTTCCACGGTGTAGCGGCAATGGTCTTTGTACATGAAATCGCTGGCACCGGGCACAAAAGCAGGGCGTTCATCGTCATTGAGAGTGCCATAGGTTCTTCCATTCTGGATTTCCTGAAACTGCTTGCCATAACGCATGGCATCGGGCTCGAAAAAATCGGGTAACGGCTTTTTGGGCACAGGCACACCGTTGATGGTCAACACCTTGTTCAGGTAGGCCACTTCGTCACCAGGCACACCCACCACACGCTTGATGTAATCCAAGCTGGGCTGGGGCGGGTAACGGAACACCATCACGTCGCCGCGCTGGGGCTGGTTGTTGTCGATGATCTTGGTGTTGATCACCGGCAGGCGCACGCCATAGTGAAACTTGTTGACCAGGATCAGATCGCCCACCCTCAGCGTCGGAATCATGGAGCCAGAAGGAATTTTGAACGGCTCAAACAGGAACGAGCGCAGCACAAACACCATGGCAATCACGGGAAACAGCCCGGCTGTCCAGTCCAGCCACCAAGGCTGCATCAGCAGCTTGTGGCGGATGTCATCGGTCAAGGCTGCATCCACTTGGGTGATGCCTTGGGCCTGCAAATCGGCCAGGCGTTTGGTAGCCTGGGCCTCGGCAACCTCCAGACTGCGTTTGCGCTGGGGCAGAAAATACAGATGCTCTGCCACCCAGTACACGCCCGTGACCACGGTAGCCAGAAACAGCATGAGTGCAAAGTTGCCCTCCACCCAGCCCAGATACCATGCGGCAATGTAGGCGACGAAAGCCGCCAATACCACACTGGTCAGACTGGCCACACGGTTGTTGATAACGTCGTTCATCAGTCTTCCACTTGCAAAATGGCCAGGAAGGCTTCCTGGGGTACTTCCACGGAGCCGATCTGCTTCATGCGCTTTTTGCCAGCCTTCTGCTTTTCAAGCAGCTTGCGCTTGCGGGTGATGTCACCGCCATAGCACTTGGCCAACACGTTCTTGCGCAGGGCCTTGATGGTTTCACGGGCAATGATGTTGGCACCGATGGCGGCTTGGATGGCTACATCGAACATCTGGCGGCTGATGATCTCGCGCATTTTGGCTGCCACTGCCCGCCCACGGTACTGCGCCTGCGTGCGGTGGACGATGATGGACAGGGCATCGACCTTCTCGCCGTTGAGCAGGATGTCCACCTTGACCACATCAGATGGCCGATATTCCTTGAATTCATAGTCCATCGAGGCGTAGCCCCGGCTGACCGATTTGAGCTTGTCGAAGAAATCGAGCACGATTTCACCCAACGGCATCTCGTAGGTCAGCATCACTTGCTTGCCGTGGTACGCCATGTTGATCTGCATGCCACGCTTCTGGTTGGCCAGCGTCATCACGGCACCCACATAGTCCTGTGGCATGTAGAGGTGTACGGTCACGATGGGTTCGCGGATTTCCTCGATCTTGCCCTGCTCGGGCATTTTCGAGGGGTTTTCGACCATGATGACCTCACCATCGCCGCGCACCACCTGGTACACCACGCTGGGAGCGGTGGTGATGAGATCCTGATCGAACTCGCGCTCCAGGCGCTCCTGCACGATCTCCATGTGCAGCAGCCCCAGAAAACCACAGCGGAAACCGAAGCCCAGTGCCTGCGACACCTCGGGCTCGTAGTGCAAGGCGGCATCGTTGAGCTTGAGTTTTTCCAGCGCATCGCGCAGCTGGTCGTACTCGCTGGCTTCGGTGGGGTACAGGCCGGCAAACACCTGGGGCTGCACCTCTTTGAAGCCAGGCAGGGCCTCGGTGGCCGTGAAGGCGGCCCCGCCGGTTCCGGGCTTGATCAGCGTCACGGTGTCGCCCACCTTGGCAGCCTGCAGCTCCTTGATACCGGCAATGATGTAACCCACCTCACCGGCGTTGAGCACATCCCGTGGCACGTTGTGCGGCGTGAAGACACCCAGGTTGTCGGCGTTGTACATGGCCCCGGTGGCCATCATCTTGATGCGGTCACCCTTGGACAGCTTGCCATCGACCACACGCACCAGCATCACCACGCCCACATAAGCGTCATACCAGCTGTCCACGATCATGGCACGCAAAGCGCCATCGGGGTTGCCTTTGGGAGCCGGGATGCGGGCGACCACCGCTTCAAGGATGTCGTCCACGCCCATGCCGGTCTTGGCCGAACAGGGAATGGCATCGGTGGCATCAATCCCAATCACATCTTCAATTTCGGATTTGGCGTTGTCCGGGTCGGCATTGGGCAAATCCATTTTGTTCAGTACCGGCACCACCTCCACACCCAGATCCAGTGCGGTATAGCAGTTGGCCACCGTCTGCGCCTCCACACCCTGGCTGGCATCAACCACCAGCAGTGCGCCCTCACAGGCCGACAGGGAGCGGGACACCTCGTAGGAAAAATCCACGTGGCCGGGGGTATCGATCAGGTTCAGGTTGTAAACCTGCCCATCCCTGGCCGTGTAGAACAGCGCGGCCGTCTGCGCCTTGATGGTGATGCCGCGCTCTTTTTCCAGATCCATGGAATCGAGCACCTGGGCACTCATTTCCCGGTCTTCAAGGCCACCGCAGCGCTGGATGATGCGGTCAGCCAGTGTGGACTTGCCGTGGTCGATGTGGGCAATGATGGAAAAATTACGAATGTGGTTCATCTACGGGTGGCCCTCTGTGGGCTGAAACGAACGCCAGAAAAAAAGCGCGCCGACAGTGGACGCGCCTGGGTTTGGCCGGGTTAAGGGTGTGGCTGTGAAGTACCGTTCAAAGCCACACAATCTTTGGATTTTACCTGTCCACTGCACGGCCCAAGGCACGGCAATGAATCAACGCCTTGGGATCAGCGTGCTTGTGGACGAATCACAGCGTACTGTGCCCACTCTCCCCTGCGCACCAGCACATTGATATTGCGTGATTTGTCGGTACGCGAAAGCACCGCTTCCACGTCCTTGACCGTGGCCACCTCGGTGTTGGCCAGGGTGGTGATCACGTCACCCTCACGCAAACCCGCGCGGGCTGCGGCACCTTCAGCGGCCTCGATCCGCACGCCGCCTTTGATCTTCAGCTCGCTGCGCTGTGCATCAGTCAGATCGCTCAGCGTCAAGCCCAGATTTTTGGCCAATGCGGCTGCGGCAGGTTTGGGCTCGGTTGGGGCGCTGCGGCGGTTGGCAGCCTGCTTATCCGACTCCACCTCACCCACCGTGACCATCAGGTCTTTGTAACCACCGCGTCTGAACACGGTGATGGTGCTGCGACTGCCGGGCTTGGTGTTGCCCACCAGTCGGGGCAGATCGGCAGATTTCTCAATCGATTTGCCATCAAACTTCACAATGATGTCGCCCGGCTCCAGGCCCGCCTTGGATGCGGGTGAATCGGCTTCCACGCCACGCACCAATGCGCCTTTGGTGTCACCCAGCCCAATCGACTCCGCCACATCTTTGGAAACCTGGTCAATCGACACCCCGATGCGCCCGCGCACAACCCGTCCGGTGGCGCGCAACTGATTGGAAACACGCATGGCCTCATCAATGGGAATGGCAAAAGAAATGCCCATGAAGCCGCCGGAGCGCGAGTAAATCTGGCTGTTGATGCCAATCACCTCGCCGCGCATGTTGATCAGCGGCCCGCCCGAGTTGCCGGGATTGATGGCCACATCGGTCTGGATGAATGGCAGGTAGTCGCCCGTGTCACGCTGTTTGGCGCTCACGATGCCTGCGGTGACCGAGTTTTCCAGGCCAAACGGTGAGCCAATGGCCATCACCCATTCACCTACCCGGATGCGGCTGGCATCGCCAATGCGCACAGCAGGCAGATCAGTGGCCTCAATTTTGACCACGGCCACATCGGTCCGTTTGTCGGCCCCGATCACACGGGCCTTGAACTCCCGCTTGTCGGGCAGTGTCACCAGCAACTCATCGGCACCATCGACCACGTGGGCGTTGGTCATGATGAGGCCGTCGGAAGACAACACAAACCCAGAGCCCACGCCCGTAGGACGTTCTTCATCTTGTGGTGTACCCCGCTCCTGACGCGGAGAACGCTGAACGCCCGGCGGAATGGGAATGCCAAAGCGGCGGAAAAACTCCAGCATCTGTTCATCCGGCCCACCACCCTGGGTGGTGCGGGTGCGCTCCAGTGTGCGGATATTGACCACAGATGGCCCCACCTGATCGACCAGTTCCGTGAAATCAGGCAAGCCCCGCACCACTGGCTGCGTCTGCGCCGAGGACGGCATGGCACCGGCCACAGCCAGACCGAGCACGACCACCCAACGGCGTGCGGTGGCAAAGCATACCGACGAGTGACTGATCCATTCACGCATGATTTGCAATCTCCTGAAAAAAATTGAGGGAGGGCACACCATCACCCGCGCAAGGGCGTATGCACCCGAGATGGCGTTGTGCGAGTCAGTGTGTGCGCTCAAGTTCCTGGGCGAATTGGCGCAATGCCGTGGGCGGCACTTCACCCACCACCGTGAGCCAATATCCATCCATCTTGCGCGACAACGAGTGGGTGGCCCCTGTTGAAGTCTGCACCTCGCCCCCCCCCAACCGGGATGGATCAAGTGGCTCCACGAACAGCGA
>CALMMY010000029.1 GCA_937868695.1 uncultured Comamonadaceae bacterium | reverse complement strand
ACTCCCATTACCGGACGCGGCGCGAGGTAACGTAATGCCACTCCCATCACCGGACGCAGCGCGAGGTAACGCAACGCCACCCCCACCAAACCAGAACAGGTGAAGCCGCCCCCAACTACCCAGGCAGACCGGTGGTCACAGGTGTGGTGCCCGCCAGACTTCTGTCGCGACCAATGTGTGCCTGGCCGCCACTCACTGCTTGCGCTGCACAAACAGGTTGCGCTTGGCATCCTCGGGGTAGGCAAAGGTGACGGCACCGTTCTTCACCTGGCCGAGGTAAAGCATGTTGGCGCTGACGGCATCCTTGTCGCTGGCGCTGAAGGGTTTTTCGTAGGTGGCCACCACGCCGTAGTAGTTGCGCTGGATGTTTTCGAGGGCGGTCTTGATAGCCGGGCCGTCCAGCTGGGTGGCCCGCACACCGAACAGCGCGTGCATCAGCAGGTAGGCGGTGTCGTAGCCCTGGGCGGCGGCCACCGGCACGCTGATTTTGGTGGCGTTGAACTTGCGGGCGTAGTTGGCCAGAAACGATGCCCGGCGCTCGTTGCTGGGTTCGGCAATGAAGGTCTGCACCATCAGCGCACCCTCGGCGGCCTCCTTGGCCCCGTCGATGAAGAAGGGGAACGACAACGTCCACGGCCCCACAAAGGGCACATCCCATTTCATGGCCTTGCGGCCCTTGGCGATGACCGCGTTTTCCGGCCCCACTGTGTAGCCCACGATCACGTTGGCTCCCGCCTGGCGGGCGGCCTGCAACTCAGGCCCCAGGTCTTTCACGCCGGTGGCAAACCGGGCCACGTACACCGGCTTGAGCTGGCGGGCGGCCAGGGCGGCTTCCACGTCTTTCAGGCCAGCCTCGCCGTAGCCGGTGGTGTCGGCAAACACCGCCACCTGCGTCCAGCCGCGCTTGGCGATGTCCTGCACGATGAAGGGGGCCTGGATGGCATCGCGCGCCGATGTGCGAAAAATGTAGCTCTCGGGGGCCGGGTACTTGCTGGTCAGCGGTGTGCCGGTGGCGCAGGGAATGAGCAGCGGAATGCGGGCGTTCTGGAACACCTCCAGCGACTGCTGCGCCACCCCCGTGTTGCAAAACCCGATGGTGGCGGCCACCTTGTCGGCCACCAGCTCTTCGGAGAGCTTGCGGCCCACGTCCGGCTTGGCGGTATCGTCCTTGACGACCAGCTCCAGCGGCCTGCCCAGGTAACCCCCGGCGGCGTTGATTTCGTCCACCGCCAGGCGCACGCCGTTGTGCATGGGCATGCCAAAGTCTGCCGATGGCCCGGTAAACGGCCCGATGAGGCCGATGCGCAAGGGCTGTGCGCCAGGGTTGGCCGTCTGCGCCGCAGCCAGACCCGACCAGGCCGCGCCACCGCCCGCCATGCCCAGTGCCACCAGTGCGGCCAGCATGCGGCGGCGGCTGTGGCCCGGCCTGTACCCACCGGCAAGTGCAGCGCCAGCACGCGCCATGCTCACCCGCAGGGAGTGAATCGAAAAAGGGCCGATGTTCAAAACGCTGGGCAGCATGCCGTGTCTCCTGGAGCCGGGCCATGCGCAGGCCCAATGGTCAAGGAGTGTCGGGCCGATGGCCCAGCCCGCGTCTCAGGGCAAACACCCGGCTGGCGTGAATTTGTCAGCTTTCAGTCAGGGCGGTGCAGCCTGCCGCAGCGCCCCCGCTGCGCCTTCGCGCAAGGCCTGGCTCAGGCTGTCGAGCACGTCGGACTGCAAATTCCAGCAGTGCCAGTACAGCGCCACCGGCAGCCGGTGGTGGGGCACCACGTTGACCAGCTCGCCGCGCTCCAGCAGGGGCTGCACCAGCGGGTAGGGCAGCACGCTCAGGCCCCACCCGGCCAGCACGGCCCGCACCTGGCCTTCGGACGACGGCACAAACAGCTGCTTGAGCGTGACCCGGCGCAGCCCGAAGGCCTGGGCCACAAACTCGCGTTGCATGTCGTCTTTGCGGTTGAAGGCGATGAACGGAATCTGCGCAAACTGGTGGGCACTCAGCCCCTGCGGCATGTGCTGGGCCACATAGTCGGCCTGGCCCACGGCCACGTAGTCCATCAGGCCCAGTGCCTCCATGCGGCAGCCGCGCAGCGCCTGGTTGAGCGAGGTGACGCAGCCCAGCACCTGGCCCTCGCGCAGCCATTCGTGGGTGAAATCCTGGTCGTCGGTGATGACTTCGATCGACAGGCCCTGGCGGGCCAGGCCGTTGAGCGCGGGCATGGCCCAGGTGGCGATGCTGTCGGCATTGATGGCCACCGACACCCGCTCTTCCTCGCGCCCGCCGCCGCTGGCGCTGGGAGCCAGCTCGCGCAGGTCATTTTCCAGATCGGCCCGCAGCAGGCGCAGCATTTTGGTGTGCTTGAGCAGCAGTTGCCCCGCCGTGGTGACTTTGAGCGGGCGGCTGCGCACGATCAGCACGGTGCCCACCTGGGCTTCCAGTGCCCGCAGGCGCTGCGACACCGCCGACTGCGTGATGTTCAGGCGCTGGGCGGCCCGCTCGAAACCGCCTTCCTCCCAGATGGCGGCCAGGCATTCAAGGGCATCGGGATCAAAACTGCTCATGGTGGTGGAACTCTCGGCTTTCAACAGACAACACAAGGGAAATGCGGGCCATGCACCGAGCTTGGGCAACCCGCACCAGACAGACGGTAAATTATTAGCCAACCTGATGCAAAACGATTCAGTTTAATTTGGCTTCACATGCGGGGCAGTTGTTTTCATACTCCGCAGCTTGTTGAAATCACTTTGTTTTCCGTTTGTTTTTCGGGGGTCACACCATGCGGGTCACAGTTTTGGGCGCAGGCATCATCGGGGTCAGCACAGCCTGGCATTTGCTGGAGCGCGGACATGAAGTCACGTTGGTGGACAGGCAGGCCGATGCCGCGCTGGAAACCAGCTTTGGCAATGCGGCACAGATTTCGGTGAGCTACTGCGAGCCCTGGGCCAACCGCGAAGCCCCGCTCAAGGCGCTGAAATGGATGTTCGACCCCGAAGGCCCGCTCAAATTTCGGCCCCAGCTTGACCCGGCCCAGTGGAAGTGGGGCCTGCAATTCCTGGCCCAGTGCAACGACACGGCCTTCGAGCGCAACGTGGCCCAGCTGGTGGCCCTGGGCCAGTACAGCCACTCGGCCCTCAAGGCCATCGTTGCCAGCACCGGCATCCAGTACAACCGCCTGACAAAAGGCATTGCCCACTACTACACCAGCCAGCAATCGTTTGATGACGCAGGCAGCGCCGCCGAGGTGATGCGCCGCCACGGCGTGGCCCGCCGCGTGGTCAGCCGCGACGAGCTGCTGCGCATCGAGCCCGCGCTGCGCGGCTTTGCCGACCGCATCGTGGGCGGCACCTACACCGAAAGCGACGAATCCGGCGACTGCCGCGCGTTCACCCAGAAGCTGCTGCGCCTGTGCCAGGCACGCGGCCTGCAAACCCTGATGGAGTACGACATCGAGCGCATCCACACCCAGGGCGGCGAGGTGCAGAGCGTGCAGGTGCGCGACCAGCTCGGCGGCCAGGTGCGCCAGTTGCAGGCCGATGCGTTTGTGGTGGCCTGCGGCTCGTACACCACCGCGCTGCTGAAGCAGGTGGGTGTCAGCGTGCCCATCTACCCCGGCAAAGGCTACAGCGCCACCCTGCCGCTGCTGCGGCCCGACCAGGCCCCCAGCGTCAGCCTGCTGGACGACCAGATGAAGTGCGCCGTCTCGCGCCTGGGCAACCAGCTGCGCGTGGCCGGCACCATCGAGCTGGGCGGCTTTGACATGCGCCTGGACACCCCGCTGGCCCGCACCCGCAGCCGCATGCTGGTGCGCCGCATCGAGCAGGTGTTTCCCGGCGTGGCCGACACCCGCACCCCCGAAGAAGGCGGTGACCCGCAGTTCTGGTGCGGCCTGCGCCCGGCCACCCCCACCAACATCCCGCTGATGGGGCGCACCCGCGTGGGCAAGCTGTGGGTCAACGCCGGCCACGGCACCCTGGGCTGGACACACGGCGCAGGCTCTGGCAAGGCACTGGCCGAACTGGTCAGCGGCGAACAGCCCGCTTTTGCCTTCAACTTCTACGGCCAGCCCGCCAATGCGGTGGGGTTGATAGCGAAAATGGCTTGATTTTCTGATAGCTTCCCGTCTTTATCTGGCAAGCGCAAACGGCATTTTTTTATCATAATTTAAAGACTGAATCAATCCACCCCTTGCTCGCCAGCACATCCAATGCAATGCCAATCTGACGGGACGTGAACTGCTGTTTGCGGACATTCCAGGCATGAACGTGGGTCACCACGTCATCCAGACTCAGTGCATGCTCATGCTGCACCACCCAATGCACGGTGGACAGCAGCTCCAGCCCTGTCGGGGACTCAAACCCATGAACCAGTTCCGCTACCCGGTCAAACCTTGCGCGAGTGTCGGGGTGGTTGGCCAGAAATGCCTGTGCGTCCTGCTCTGCACCTGGTACCAACTGCAATACCTTGCCCGGTGCATCGCCACCATCGGCATACCCCGAAACAAAGTACCCTTCAATGGCCTTCAATACATGCCGAAGGTTTTCGGCATACGGGCCGTAATGCGCCTGTTTGAATTGCAGTCGCAGGGGCTCCCCCTGTACCTGCATGAAATACATCAATTTGTGCAGCTCCAGCAGCGACATGGTGGGGTCAAGCAGTCCGCTGATGTAGCGGCGCATCAACTCCACCAGTGCAGCCCGCCCAGCCGTCATGTGTGGCACCACTGTGCTGCGTGAAATTTGATCGGCACCGGGCGCATGACCTGGCTGAAATATCACCACCCGAACGTCATTCAGAGGGGCCAGTGCCGCCTCAATGCGAGGAAGCACCTGCGACCAATCCAAGCCCCCCAAACCACTTCCCAAAGGTGGGATGGCCAGCGAGCGGATGCCCAGCCGTTGAATGTCTGCAACCAGAGCCCTTAACCCGGCCTCAATGTCTTCCATCCGGCTTTGACCACGCCAGTGCCTTTTGGTCGGGAAATTGATGATCCAACGCGGGTTGCTCAGCCATCCAGTGTCGTGGATGAACATCCGGCCTGGCTGTACCTGCTGGCGCTTGCATGCGGCGGCGTACGCCGCGAAGTTGTCTGGAAATGCGTTTTTAAATTGCAGGGCAATGCCTCTGCCCATCACGCCAACGCAGTTCACTGTGTTGATGATGGCCTCCACATCTTCACGCAAGATGTCGCCTGTTTTGATTTCAATCATGGTCTCAACCCTCGTTGCTCTTCAGTAGTACCAATCAGCTCTGGTCTCGATCACAGGCCGGTGCCCGTTGGACGGCAAAGCCTGAGCCACCTGATGGGCAATGGCTGCGCGTTTGACCCCGATTCGGGTCACCAGATTCCAGGGAAACTGGTTCTCCAGCAAAAACTCCGCTTGCTTTCCTTCTTTATGCGATTGCCAGTGAATGGCCTGAACAGCCTCCCAGTCAATTTGAGTCAAGCATGCCAAATCTGCACGGTCCTCGAAATATCGGGAACCTGCATTCGACAACGTAAATGCCCAGCGCCAGCCTTGCGCATTGGCCCATGCCACGGTGTCAAGCAAATCACACTCAAGATGAACAATCGGATCCTGACCACCCCGGTATGTCAACTCGGAATGATTGGCCTGATGTATCAGATACAGCATGATCGAACGCGGGCAAAAATAAAATGGCACACAGTCGCCCACATGCAGTCCGGGGTGGCTGGTTAACGACAACTCGGACAAGCGGCGTTGCTTGATGCTGCTCATACCTATCGTGGTGCCAGGCGCACACCGCCGCAGCACTTCGGCATCGCACAGCAACCCTTGGCAGGCCACAATCGAAGGCAACCGATCCACATGGACAATGTGATAAATCTTGGGTTTTGCAGGTTGTGGCATGCAATCAATCTTCAGTGCGTGATGGTCATGGGCAAAACTGGTCAGAGAAACAGCACGCTGTGCTGCGGCGTAGCCGGGGTATTGTGATGCCGAATTTTTGGAGATCAACATGAGCACTGCAGCACCGTTTCCCCATCAAAACACACCCGATTCCAGCACCACATCAGGCCTCAGTGAACCCGATGGTGCGACTACGCAGGCTGCGAGTACGGCAGATCAAAAAAGTACCGACCTACAGACAACAGGCGCTTGGGACAGTTTTTTTCTGACTGGCCCGCCGGTCAGTGCTGATTTCATGGGTGAACGTGCCTCGCAGCACCCACCCACCCCGAGCAGCATGAGCCGTCATGCACTTTCAGGCGAAGACCATTCACTATTTCAATAGCTGCATGTGCTTACTCATCAAGCGCAAACGGCAATTTGCTCATCAAATTTTTCGGTCACCACCCCAGTCTGACTGATCATCCCCGGCTCAGGGCCGGGCCGCCTTGCGTGCCGGGGCTGGTGGGACAGCGGTGGCGGCTGCAGAGATCGGGGCGGGTGGCGGAATGTGCGCACTCATCCAGCGCAGCAGGTCCAGCCACATCTGGCGCATCTCGGCTTCCTGCGGGGTGCGGTAGGCGCTGGGCAGTTCGATGGTGACCACCGGCATGCCCTTGTGGATGCCGCCGTAGTTGCCCAGGCTGCCGGGGTAGATGCCCACCTGGTCCAGGTACAGCCGCCCCAGTTTGGGCGGCGGCGTGCCGGGGCCGTCAAAGTCCAGCAGGCCGTAGGGTGCGTGGATGCTGACGATGAGGTGCGGCTGAAACCGCTGCATTTCATCGTGCAGGTAGCGCGATTCGGGCTCTGACAGCGGTTTGGGGCCGGGCCAGCGGCGCGGGTCTTTGCGGGTGCGTTGCTCCCAGTACAGCTTGGCATCGCGGGCCCAGTTGGGTGTGGGGAAGTTGCGGTTGAGATCCACGCCGTTGGCGTTCATGCGCTGGGCGGGTTTGCCCAGCAGGCCATCGGGGTTGAGGGCCGGAATGAAGCGCCAGTGCGCGTTGGATGGGGTCTGGCTGGCCCACTGTATCCAGTGCATGGCCAACGAAGCCGACGACAGCTCGTCGCCGTGCATGCCACCCACCACCAGCACACGCAGCCCCACCTCGGGGGCCGCCACATCGCGGGCAAACAGGGTGCGTCCCTTTACCGAGCGGCCCACAGTGGGCTGCAACTTGGCCGCCGCACACAGGGCCGGTTTGACGTTGGGCAAATAGGGCAGCCACTCCGGGCAGGGGTCGGCGGCGGTGGCGGTGGATGCTGCCGTTTTGGCGGCCAGTGCCGGGGTGGCCAGCAGCACCGCGCTCAGCCAGCAGGCCAGCAGGGGCAACCATGAGCGGGGGGGAAACGGACGGTGCATGTGGCCATTCTAGAAACACCCCATTCGGCCTGAGGCACCGCCCAAGCGCGGCGCACGCCATCTTCACAAATTGTTCACGCCTTCGTCACACACGCCAGACACACTGCGCCGCGTTGTGCCACCGCCCCCATGAACAGGACACCTTCCATGCATTCCAACTCCATTCGCGGCCTGATTGGTGCCGCCTTGCTCTCCAGTTGCGGCCTTGTGCTCACCGCTTGCGGCGGTGGCGATGAACCCACCTTCAAGCCCCTGGCTTTGAACATTGCCCACATCAACGACCACCATTCGCAGCTCGATGCCTTTGCGGCCACCGAGCTGACGCTGGACGGCGTGACCACCCAGGCCGATCTGGGCGGCTTTGCCCGGCAGACGGCCATGTTCAAGCAAGTGGCGGCCAGCACGCCCAACCTGCTCAAAATCCATGCGGGCGATGCCAACACCGGCACGCTGTACTACACCTTCTTCAAGGGCAAGGTCGATGCGCAGATGATGAACACCGTCTGCTTCGATGCCTTCACCCCCGGCAACCACGAGTTTGACGACGGCGATGCCACGCTCAAAGGCTTTCTGGACGAGCTGGCCAAAGGCAGCTGCAACACCTCGGTCATTTCCAGCAACGTGGTGCCCGCCGCAGGCACGGCACTGGCTCCCACGGTGGGTTCGGCCTACCTCAAGCCCTGGGTCATCAAGGAGATTGACGGCGTGAAGGTGGGCCTGATTGGCATCACCATCGCGGGCAAAACCGTCAACTCCTCGCGCCCGCTGGCCACCACCGCATTCAACGAAGAAGTGGCAGCGGCCCAGAAAGCCATCGACGAACTCAAGGCCCAGGGCGTGCGCCACATCGTGGCCATCACCCACCAGGGCTACGAGGCCGACAAGGCCATGGCCGCCAAACTGACCGATGTGGATGCGATCATCGGTGGCGACTCGCACAGCCTGCTGGGCAACTTTGCTGCGGTGGGCATCACCAGCTCGTCGGGCAGCTACCCCACCGTGGCCACCAACAAAGACGGCAAGCCCGTGTGCATAGGGCAAGCCTGGGAATACAGCAAGGCCTTTGGCCTGCTGAACGTGCAACTGAACGAAGCCGGTGAAGTCAAGAGCTGCGGCGGCAAAGCCACCCTGCTGATCGGCGACCAGTTCAAGCGCAAGGATGCCGCCGGGGCCTGGCAGGCGGTTTCCGATACCGTGCGCACCACGCTGCTGGCCAACCTGGCCGCCAACCAGCCGCTGGTCAAGGTCGTCGCGCCCGATGCCGCCGTCACGGCCACCCTCAAAACCTACAGCGGCCAGGTGGCCGCCGAAAAGGCCAAGGCCATCGGCACCGCCACCGAGTCGCTGTGCCTGGTGCGCGTACCCGGCGAAAGCACCAACCGCAGTACCGGCACCGCTGGCTGCGAAAGTGCCAACACCCTGGCCCGTGGCAGCGATGCCGCCCAGGTGGTGGCCGAAGCCTTCCTGTTTGCCGCCAAACGCGCCGACTTTGCCCTGCAAAACGCAGGCGGTGTGCGCGTCCCCGTGGCCGCCGGTGGCCTGAGCATGAACACCGCGTTCACGCTGCTGCCCTTCACCAATGTGCTGGTCGAAATGGAGCTGAGCGGCACCGAAGTGGTGGCCGCGCTGGAAGATGCCACCGCCAACCACCTCGACCTGGCGCAATCCAACGGTTCACACCCCTACGCAGCCGGTCTGCGCTGGAACCTGGACATGAGCAAGGCCAAGGGCCAGCGTTTCAGCAACGTGCAGGTGCGCAACAAAACCACCGGGGCCTGGAGCGCCATCGACCCCACCAAGACCTATGTGCTGGTGACCAACGACTTCATTGCCAGCGGCAAAGACGGCTACACCGCCCTGGGCAACGCCTACAACGCAGGCCGCTATGTCAACACCTACCTGCTGTACACCCAGAGCTTTGTGGATTACGTGCTGGCCAAAACCACCGTTGCCCGGCCCACACGCAGCGACTACTCACACCAGACCGTGGTGACCAAAGCCGGAGTGACCTTGCCCTGACAAGGCTCTTACACTGACAAAATGACATACTGAAGTCATGTTGTATTGATCCAAATCACAGGTTGGCCCGCATATTGCTGTAGATAATAGGCACATCCGATCATCTGATCGATGGCTTACCTCTTATCAAAACCAGAGCTGCCTACGCAATAACCACAAGCGGCAACAGCCCTTATTGATAGATACCAATTGCCCGGAGCGCCCCACGGCCTCCGGGTTTTTTTTTGCCTGTGCCTGGTCTGCACCAAGGCAGGGCATGTGTTTCAGGCGAATCATCCGCATGGAGCATGACAATCTGTGTCATGCCCAACGACACACCGCGTCACACGCCACACCCTCCCGCTCCTG
>CALMMY010000028.1 GCA_937868695.1 uncultured Comamonadaceae bacterium | reverse complement strand
CATCGCTGCCACCAGCTCATCCATGTGGTTGAACACCCGTGCCACGGGCAGGCCGTGGAAGGCGCGGCCGTGGCCTGCGGGGCAATAGCCCCAGACAGTGGCACCGGCATCCAGACCGGCACGCACGCCAGTGGCGGTGTCCTCAATCACCAGGCAGCGGGCCGGGTCCACGCCCAGGTGGGCGGCGGCGGCCAGGTACACGTCGGGTGCGGGTTTGGAGCGCGGCTGGTCGTGGCCGCTGAAGATGCGGTCGCCAAAGTACGGGTGCATGCCCGCCATCTCGATCTGCATCACCACCTTGGGCCGGTCTGCGCCTGACGCGCAGGCAATGCGCCCGCCGGTGTGGCGGTGCGAGGCGGCCACGGCTTGCAGGGCACCGTCCATTGCTTTGAGTTCGGCACGCAGGCGCTGGTCGCGCCGGGTGTAGAAGGCGCGCATCCAGTCTTCGGTGAGCGGGCGGCCTGTTTCCAGCTCGATGCGGGTGCGCTCGTCGCGCACGGCCTTGCCGATGAAGATGTGTTCACACTCGGCCTGGGTCAGCGCCCAGCCTGCTTCATTCAGCATCTGGCGCAGCACGCCGTTGGTGATGGGTTCGCTGTCAACCAGCACGCCGTCGCAGTCGAACAGCACGGCTTCAAAACGCAGGTGGGGCATGGGGGAGTGGCAATGCAATGGTTGGGGGACAAAAGCGGGCTGCGTTCTCGGTCTCTCAGTGCAGATCGCCGTCCATATACAGCCAGCGGCCATTTTCCAACACGAAGCGGCTGGTTTCGTGCAGGCGCTGGCCACGGCCTGCCAAGCGGGAGCGGGCCACGAATTCGACCGTGGCATGGGTGCTGTCCTGCTGCCGGTGGCTGCGCACCTCCAGCCCCAGCCAGCGCACACCGGGCTCCGGGCTGAGGTCGGCGGGGCGGGTGCTGGGGTGCCAGGTGGCGCTGAGGTAGCCGGTCAGGCCCAGCACGAAGGCGCTGTAGCGCGAGCGCATCAGGGCCTCGGCATCGGGCGCGGGCTGGCCTGCGTGCCAGGGCTGGCAGCAGGCGGCGTAGCTCAGGGGCTGGCGTTTGGCCCCCAGCCGCCCGCAGGGGCAGGCAGCGGTGGCGGGCAAGGGGGATGGCTCGGCCTGGCCCGCCGCATCGGAACCGAGGGGCGGCAGGCTCATGTGGCCGAGCCTGCGGCAGGCGTGGCGGCGGAGCGGGATTCGCGCTGGGCCTTGCTGGCGGCGTGGTGCTCGGCCAGGGTCTGCAAGGGTGCGCCCTGCTGCTTCCAGGCGGCAAAACCGCCGTCGATGTGGGCCACGTTGGTCATGCCCATGTGTTGCAAGGTCTGGGTGGCCAGCGCACTGCGCCAGCCCGCGCCGCAGAACAGGATGAACTCCTTGCTCTCGTCGGCAAACACGGGCTTGAAATAGGGTGAGGCCGGATCGACCCAGAACTCCAGCATGCCGCGCGGCGCGTGGATGCAGCCGTGGACGGTGCCTTCGCGCTCCAGCTCGCGCGGGTCGCGGATGTCCACCAGCTGCACGCGGGTGTCACCCGCAGCCTGGCGGGCAAGCACATCGGCCACGCTGTAGGTGGTGATCTGGGCGGTGGCTTCGTCCACCAGCGTGCGGAATCCTTTGGTAATGGGCATGGTTGTCTCCTGTTTAAATGTTCCGAATGGCCGTCTCAATCCGTCATCTGCGCCAGAAGGCACCGACAAACAGCACGAGCACGCTGAGCAGCTCCAGCCGCCCCAGCATCATGGCAAATGTCAGCACCACCAGCTGAAATTCAGACAGTACGCCAAAGTTGCTGGCTGGCCCCACCGCACCCAGGCCGGGGCCAATGTTGTTGACGGTGGCAATCACGGCACTGAAGCCGGTCACCAGATCCAGCCCCGACAGCAGCATGAGCATGGTCAGCCCCACCGTGATGGCCCCGTAGATGAGCATGAAGCCCAGCACCGCCGTCATGACGGTGGGGGGCAAGGCCTTGCGGCCCAGGGACACCGGGTTGACCACCCTGGGGTGGATGATGCGCACCAGCTCGCGCCGGGCCTGTTTGACCAGCAGCACCATGCGCACCATCTTGATGCCGCCCCCTGTGGAGCCGGCACACGACACAAAGCAGCCCAGAAACATCAGCCACACCGGCACAAAAGCGGGCCACAGCGCGTAATCGGTGGACGCATAGCCCGTGGTGGTGGCCACGGACACCACATGGAAGGCGCTGTTGCGCAAGGCTTCCTGCCAGGTTGGAAACACACCCGCAAACAAAAGATGCCCCGCCACCAGGCACACCGACCCCAGCAGCACCACCACGTAGGCCCGTATCTCCCTGTCGCTCCAGATGGGGCGCAGGCTGCGGCTGCGGATGACCATGAAATAGCGCACAAAACTGATGCCAGACAGCACCATGAACACGATGGCCACGGCCTCGATGCGCGGGGAGTTCCAGAAGCCAAAGCTGGCATCGTGCGACGAGAACCCGCCCAGCCCCATCGTGGTACACATGTGCATGAAGGCATCGGCCCAGTTCATGCCCGCCCAGCGGTAAGCCACCACGCAAGCCAGCGACAGCACGAAATACACACCCCACAGGCCCCGCGCCGTCTCGGCAATGCGGGGGGTGAACCTGTCGTCCTTCATGGGGCCGGGGGTTTCTGCCTTGTACAGCTGCATGCCACCCAGCCCCAGCATGGGCAACACGGCCACCACCAGCAGCATGATGCCCAGACCGCCGATGAGTTGCAAAAAGCAGCGCCACACATTCACCGACACGGGCAGGTTGTCCAGCCCAGACAAAGCCGTGGCTCCGGTGGCCGTCAGCGCACTCATGGCCTCGAAATACGCTTTGACCCAGGTGATGTCGGGCACAGTCAGCCACAGCGGCAGGGCCGAGTACGCGGGCAGGGTCAACCACACCAGGTTCACCAGCAAAAAGCCGTCGCGGGCCTTGAGTTCGCACCTGTGTCGGCTCCCCCTCCACCAGATCAGCCCACCGCTGGCCAGCGTGAGTGCAAAGCACCCACCCCAGACCCTCACCAGCTCCGGGCTGTCCTGCACCCAGGCCCAGGCCATCGGCACCAGAAACGCCAGGGAGAACGACACAATCACCCGGCCCAGGTTGAACATCGCCACCTGAAAAACAGACCACACGGGAGAAACCATGACCGCATCACCCCCAGAAAGTGGCGCTGACCTGGAACATGCGCTCCACCTCACGCACCAGACGTTTGCTGGGTATGAACACCACAATGTGGTCATCGGCCTCGATCATCAGGTCATGGTGGGGCATGTGGACTTCGGCTGAACGGCCCTCGCCTCGCACCACGGCCCCCACCCGCACCCCGGTTGGCCAGCGAATGTCCTGGATTCGCCGTCCCACCAGCTTGGACGTGTGGCGGTCGCCACGTGCCACCCCCTCCAGCGCCTCGGCGGCCCCCCTGCGCAAGCTGTGTACAGCCACCACATCGCCCCGGCGCAAATGGGCCAGCAACTCGCCAATCACCGTTTGCGAAGGCGACACCGCGATGTCGATGGTGCTGCCCTGCATCATGTCGGCATAGGCACGGCGGTTGATCAGGGCCATCACCCGCCGCGCACCCATGCGCTTGGCCAGCATGGCCGACATGATGTTGTCTTCATCGTCGCTGGTCAGGGCCAGAAACAAATCCATGTCGCCCACGTTCTCTTCGTCCAGCAGCCCTTCGTCGGCCCCGTCGCCTTGCAGCACCAGTATCTCGCTGGGCAGCTGACTGGCCAGGTATTCGCAACGCTGAGGATTCTGTTCAATCACTTTGACGTGGCACTGCCCGGCCAGACTGCGTGCCAGCCGCAACCCCACCTTGCCACCACCGGCAATCATCAGGCTCTGCACCGGCTTGTCCCGTTTGTGGATGGCGGCCAGCACCAGCCGGATGGTGCGGGTATCGGCCAGCACAAACACCTCGTCGCCCACCAGGATGCGGGCGGTCTTGATGTCGCTGACTTCGGCATCCTGGCGGTACAGCGCCACCACCCGCATCTCGGCATGCGGAAAACGGTCGCGGATATCGGCCACGGTGTGCCCCACCAGCGGGCTGCCCTGTACCGCACGCACCGCAATCAGGCTCACCCGTCCATCGGCAAACTCCAGCACCTGCAACGCCTCCGGGTACTCGATGAGCTTGTGGATGTAGCGCGTCACCGACTCTTCGGGGCAGATCACATGGTCCACCGCAAACCCGCTGCGCCCCAGCAAGGCATCGCCCTCGGCAAACTCGGGCGAACGCAGCCGGGCTACGGTGCTGGGAATGTTGAACACATCGCGGGCCACCTTGCACACCACCAGGTTGGACTCATCCTGGGCGGCGCAGGCAATCAGCATGTCGGCATCGGCTGCACCGGCATCGCGCAACACGGAAGGCTGTATGCCATTGCCCACCACACCACGCAAATCCAGCCGCTCCTCCAGCATGCGCAGACGCGCCGGATTCTGGTCAATGATGGTGATGTCGTTTTGTTCGGAAGCCAGATTCTCGGCCACGCTTTCACCCACGCGGCCAGCTCCCAGAATGATGATGTTCATGCTCTGATGTTCCCACAAAGCGGAACGCTGACCCCCCGCAAAACAGGGGGCCAGGGGGGCCTCCGGCTGCCCGACCTACAACCTGCGAACCCCCATCACAGCGCGCGCTGGATGATGATTTTCTGCACGTCGGAGGTGCCTTCGTAGATCTGGCACACGCGCACGTCGCGGTAGATGCGCTCCACGGGGA
>CALMMY010000027.1 GCA_937868695.1 uncultured Comamonadaceae bacterium | reverse complement strand
TCGATCAGGTCGGTGATCAGCGGGCCGATTTCGGCGGTCAGCATCAGCACGCTGCCGTCAAAGTCGTCGGCACGCTGGCCCTGGGCTTTGGATTGCTCCAGCACGCTGTCGGCAAAGGTCACTTTTTTCAGTTGCAGGTTGTCGGTCAGCACAAAGCTGACGCGGCCATCCCAGTCCAGCGCCAGGCGGGTGGGCTGCTTGCCGGTGGCAATGTGGGCCTGCACTTCCTCGGTCAGCAGCGGGTGGCGGGCGTAGCGCACCACGGCCTGGGTTTCGTCGGCAGACTTCAGCTCGCATTCCTTGCCGATGTCAAAGCCTGCCGGTGCGGCCTGCTCGGTCAGCCAGGCGGCCATGGCCACGGCGGGCGAGGTGGCGGTGTCTATGGGTTCCACGGCAAAGCCGTCCAGCAGCTTGACCAGCGCGGTGATGATGTCGTCGGCCCGGCTGGCGCTGGTGGTGTCCAGCACCATGCGCCGGGTGGACGGGTCCAGCCACACCCAGGTGGATTGCAGGCGCGGAAACGCCTGGGGCAGCAGCGCGGCCACGGCTTCTTCTTTCAGGTCGCGCCGCTCTTTTTTGCCGGGCTTGCGGCCCGTGGTGGTTTCGATGGTGGCGGCCATGTCGTCCACCCGGCGCTGCACCACGCTGGCGGGCACCTGCCGGGTTTCGGCCATGAAGCGCAGCATCCAGTGGCCGTTGACCGACTCGGCCAGCGGCTCAAAGCCCGCCTCGCCGCTGCTTTTGCCCCTGGGCGCGATCCAGCCCACCGATTTGTCCTGGCTGGCAATGGCGGGCACAAAGGCCATGCGTTGCAGCGCGGTTTCGAGCACATCCAAAGATTCGGGCCAACCACTGGCCACGCTATACACCCACACGTTTTTAAACACGGTCACTCACTTTCATTCGGTTGCCTGGCCCGGCGGGCCTGCCCAGGTTCGGGCGGTGGCCAAGTCTAGCGAGGCGGGGGCGCTGGCCTGCGTTCATTGGAAATGATCACAACCGCCAGCAATCGCCCTTCATGGGCTGGTCGCGCACCGGCCAGACGGGGCACAGCATTTGCACCACTTCCATCAGGCTCAGCCATTCGGCAATGGGGTCAGGGGCAATCCCGGCCTCACCGCTCAGCGCCGCCTGAAAAGGCACACCGGCCTCACGGGCCAGCAGATGGTTGGCATTGGCCGCTTGATGCGCGGTGTCGGGCTGGGCCGCCGTGTCAGGCGAGGAGTTCATTGAACAACTCCAGTTGGTTGAACAGGGCAAAGTATTCGCGCAATTCGGCCAGGTCGAGCGAAGCGCGGTGTATTTTCAGCAGGGCCCGAATGTCATCCAGGTCACGTGTGCGCGTGGCATCGTTGGTGAAGCCTTGCAACTTGAAGCCGATCAGTCCTTCGACGCTGATGACGCGCAGACGGCCCATCGGGGTGTCGCGCGGTGTCGCCTGCGCCAGCAGGCGGCGTGCGAGCGGGCGGTGCGCGTAGAGCAGATCCAGCCCTTCTGTGCCACGCACATAGTTCGCGGCATCTTCGCTCCGGTACAGGCAGCGGTAGCCCAAATTCAGCAGTGCATTGTGGATCTTGTCGGCGGCTTCGGCTGCCACCAGAAAGTCCACATCCTTGGTCGCTCGGACCACCTGGTGTGCGGCTACCGCCAGGCCACCGATCAACGCCGGTTGGGTGTCACTGTTGGCGAACATGGTCAATGCTTCACGGATTTGTTCGGCCAGGTTGGGCATGTTGGGCGGTTGAAATATCAGGCAAAAGGATCATTGTGCAGGCTTGACCACCTCAGCCGCCGCCCGGCGTGCCTGGGCCACCCGGTGTGTCGGGCGCAGGCATGCGGTCGGCGGCTTGCAACCTTCCCAGCTGGTGGGCCAGTTCCACGGCGGAATGCACGCCCAGCTTGTCGAAGATGTTGGCCCGGTGAAATTCGACGGTGCGCGGGGTGATGCCCAGGTGGTCGGCGATGTTTTTGTTGTAGTGGCCTTGCAGCAGCTCGTCCAGCACTTCGCGCTCGCGCTGGCTCAGGCTGGCCAGTGCGGTTTTGAGGCGGCGGGCCTGTCCGTCGCTCTGGTGGCGCTGGCGGGCGGCGGCCAGGGCCTGCTCCACGCGGTCCACCAGCTGGTTGTCCTGGAAGGGTTTTTCCAGAAAGTCCCAGGCACCGTTCTTGACGGCATCGACGGCCATGCGCACATCGCCGTGGCCGGTGAGAAACAGCACGGGCCAGGGGCTGTCCAGCGTCTTGAAGTGCTCGAAGGTGCTCAGGCCCGACATGGGCTCCATGCGGATGTCGAGCAGCACCACGGCGTGGCCCCAGTCGTCTGTCTGCTGGCGGGCATGTTGCAGAAACTCGGGGCCGCTGGCCCAGGTGGTGGCGCGGTAGCCGCGCGAGTCGAACAGCCAGGCCAGGCCGTCGCGGATGTCGGGGTCGTCGTCAACGATGTGGATGGCGGCTCGGGTCATGGCAGGGTGGTGGTCAAGGGGACGGATCAGGGTTGGGCCGGGGTGGCGGACTGGGCGGCCTGCTGCGGTGCGGGCGGGTCGGACAGCGGCAGCCACACGCTGAAGCAGGCACCGCCGAGCAGGCTGTCGCGGCTGACTTCGATGCGGCCCTGGTGGGCTTCGACGATGGAGCGGCAGATGGCCAGGCCCATGCCCATGCCGCCTTCCTTGGTGCTGTAGAAGGCGCTGAAGATGTGTTCGCGGTCGTCTTCGTGGACACCGGGGCCGTTGTCGGCCACATGCAGGCCCACTTGCTGGCGTGCCGGGTCGGTGTCGAGCCAGATGCGCACCTGGGCAGGGGGGCGGGTGGTGCGGCTGGCCCAGTCCTGGGCGTTGCTGACGAGGTTGACCACCACATGCTCCAGCAGCAGGCCGTCGGCCTGCACCCACAGGCTGCCGTCGTCGGGCAGGGGTTGCAGGCTCACGCCGGGGCTGCTGGCATGCACGCGCACCGACTGGCGGACAAACGCCGCCACATCCATCACCTGGCGCGACAGCTCGCGCCGCCGCGCAAAGGCGTTGACGCGCTGGATGATGCCGCCGGCCTTGTCGGACAGGCGGGCCATGCGCTCGACCACTGGCTCCAGCTCAGCCAGGCCGATGGTGCCTGCGCGCAGGCGGTTGAGCAGGCCGTTGGCAAAGCTGCTGAGGGCTCCGAGCGGCTGGTTCAGCTCGTGGGCCAGGGTGGAGGCGACTTCGCCCATCGCCACCAGACGGCCCGAGGCTTCGAGCTTTTCTTGCTGCACGGCGGCCAGGCGCTGGGCGCGTTTGCGCTCGCTGATGTCGAGCACCGAGCTCATCCAGCCGATGTGCTCGCCGGTGGTGGTGGTGAGCGGGGCTTCGTGGATGAGCACGTCCACCCGCCGCCCGTTGCGGTGCTGGAACTGCACCTCCACCCCCTCGGTGTGGGTGCCCTGGGCAATGATGTTGCGGTGAACCACGTTGAGTTCGGCCATGTGTTCGGGCGGCCAGTAGGGCAGGGGGGCCGAGCGGCCCACCAGCTCGGCGGCGCTGTAGCCCACCATGCGGCAGAAGGCTTCGTTGACGTAGAGGATCTGGCCCTGCCCTGTCCAGGCCCGCAGGCCGATGGTGACGGAGTTTTCCATGGCGGTGCGCAGGGCCACCTGGGCTTGCAACAGCGCCTGCACATGCTGGCGCTTGCCCATGTCGCGGCGCAGCGCGGCCAGGCTGACCAGCATGCCCAGCAGAAACAGCAGGGCCAGCAGCAGGAACAGCCGGGGCACCATCGCGGGCTGGGTGTCGTGCGGCGCCACTTCGATGAACAGGTCGGTGCCCGGCAGGTTCATGGGGGCCAGGTAGCTGAGGGCCTGGCCGTCAGCGCCGGAGGCCGGGGAGTTGCCTGCCGGTGCGCCGCTGTCGCTGACCAGCGTGACGGTGTGCTGCTGGTTGAACCACGCGGGTACCAGGCCCTGCACGCAGGCGTTCATGGACAGGGCGGCCACGTAGTTGCCCATGAACTGGCCGCGCTCGAACAGCGGCACCGCCAGCCACACCACGTCGGTGGCGCTGCCGTCGGGCTGGCGCATGGGGCCGCCGTAGGCCGAGCGGCGCAGGCCCACGGCAATGTCGAGCATGCTGGCCAGCGTGTCGGCATTGGCGGGGTGGCGGGCTTCGTCGGTCTGCCAGCGGGTGGGCGGCTGCATGGAGGCCGGGGCGTGCGCGGTGGCGGGGCGGCTGGCTGTGCTGTTGCCCGTGTCTGCGGGGCTGCCGGTGTGCTGGCGGGGCTGCCAGCCGTGCCACAGCACCGCACCGGGCTCGTTCCACAGCAGGCCGCCCTGCATGGCGGGGCGCTGCGGCTGGGGGTTGCGGTCTGTGTGGCCCGTGCTGCCGGGGGCGGGGTGGCTGGCCGAGGTGGACTGCACGGCCTGGCGGGCCAGCAGTTGCAGGTCGTCTTCCAGGCGGGTGAAGTGAAAGCGCACGCTTTGCTCCAGCCACTGGCCATCGGCCACGCGGCGGCGTTCTTCTTCGCCGCGCTCGTAGGCGCTGAGGTAGAGCACCAGCGTCACCACCGAGGCCACCACCAGCCCCAGCAGCCCCAGCATCAGCCACAGCATGCGGCGGCTGCGCTGGCCCTGGCCGACGGTGGCCTGCTGGAGCAGGGCAAAGTCCAGCGGCTGGTGCGGCGGCTGGCCTGGCGGTCGGGGGCTGGGGTCGGGTTGCATGGGAGTGACGGGGGGGCGGCTCGGTCGTAGCATAGCCAGCATGCCAAATAAATCCACTGTTGCCTTCACCAGTCAGCGCCGCCGTGTGGTCGGTGCGCTGGCGGGCAGTGCCGCGCTGGCTGCCACTGCGGCGGCGACTGGTCTGGCTGCTGCGCTGTTGCCCCGCCCGGCGCACGCTGCCCAGACTGGGCGGATCTCGCCTGCCGGGCTGACCATCCGGTTTTCGCATGTGGTGGCCGAAGACACGCCCAAGGGGCTGGCGGCAGAGCGGTTCAGGGCGCTGGTGGAGCAACGCTCGGGCGGGCGCATCCAGGTGGTGGTGTACCCCGATGGGCGGCTGTACGGCGACCACGACGAGATGCAGGCGCTGCAACTGGGCGCGGTGGACATGCTGGCCCCGTCGCTGTCCAAGTTCGGTCGCATCGGCTTCCCCGAGTTCGAGCTGTTCGATCTGCCCTACCTGTTCCCAGACGTGACCAGCGTGCGCCGCATCACCCAGGGGGCGCTGGGCCAGCGCATGCTGGCGCGGCTGACACGCCAGCGGCTGGTGGGACTGGGTTTCATGGACAACGGCTTCAAACACATGAGCGCCAACCGGCCGCTGCTGGAGCCCGCGCATTTTGCGGGCCTGCGCATGCGCATCCAGGCTTCGCGGGTGATTGCCGCGCAGATGCGGGCGCTGGGCGCACGCCCGGTCACGCTGGCCTTCAGCGAAACCCGCCGGGCCCTGGCCGCCGGGGTGGTGGACGGCACCGAAAACCCGGTGTCCAACTTCTGGACGCAGTCCATGCACGAGGTGCAGTCCGACCTGAGCCTGACCGGCCACGCCTACCTGGGCTACGCCATCGTGGCCAACCAGCGTTTCTGGGAGGGCATGGCGGTGGCCGACCGCGAGCTGATTGCCCAGGCGCTGCAAGAGTCGGCCAGCTACGGCAACCAGATTGCCGATGCCCAGAACGACAAGGCCCTGAGCGCCCTGCGGGCCGTGGGCACCACCCGCATCCACCAGCCCAGCGCCGCCCAGCTGGCCCTGATGCGCCAGGCCGTGGCCCCGGTGCATGCCGAACTGGCCCAGCGCATCGGTGCCCGGTGGCTGGCCGATGCGCGGGAGGCGGTGGGCGGGTAGGCTGGCGTTTGGCTCGGTGCAACGGCGGTATAAAGCACCATGCGTCTCAAATCCATTACCTTGAAAAACTTCCGATGTTTTGAGCATCTGGAGGTGGAATTGCACCCCCGACTCACCGTGTTCGTGGGTGAGAACGGAGCGGGCAAAACAGCCTTGCTGGATGGCATTGCCAGTGTGTTTACGCCGGTACTTACCTACTTTTCTTCGGCCAACCAGCGGCTGAGTGGGCGTGGAATCAAGGACTCGGATTTCCGCGTTGAGTCTTTTCAGGGGCGTGGAGGCCGGGAGCAGTGGGGCGTGGCCGATTACGCGCAGGTGCAGGCGCAAACCGTTGACGGTTTGCGCTGGGACTATTGGCGACCATCTTCAGGCTCAAAAGCAGAGCCTGCCGATAGGTGGGGTGAATCTGCACTGAAAGAGCGCATCACCACCATCGTCAGCTCATACAGAACACAAGCCCCGGCGCTCACCCCGGCGTTTGCTTACTACGGTGCCAGCCGTGGCCACATTGAGGTGCCAGAGCGCCTGCGCGGAGCCAAAAACAATTACGACCACCCCACTGCGGCGCTGGTGGATTGCTTCAATCCCAGCAGCGACTTCCGGGAAATGCTGGAGTGGTTTGATCTGGAGGAAGCATCCGAACTGCGCGAAAACAAAGGTGTGGTTAATGATGATTTCGCACCGTTTCAGGCACTGGAGGCTGTGCGTGCTGCCGTGGTGGGGTTGTTGCGTGATTTCAGCAACCCCCATTTCAACAACAAGCACAAGTTCATGCTGAAGCGCAACAGCGATGGTGCGCCCATGCTGGTCAACCAGCTGAGCCAGGGCTACCAAAGCATGCTGGCTTTGGCGATGGATTTTTCCCGCCGACTGGCCATTGCCAATACACACCTCGAATTTGATGTCGAGTATGCGCACAACCAGATTTTTCAGGCCATCGTTGATCTGGATGAGATGCTTAGGTATGAAGTCAGCAGTCCATTGCAATCGACTCTTCCCATGAGTGCGCCAGCCATCATGCTGGTGGATGAAATTGATCTGCACCTGCACCCATCCTGGCAGCAGCGCGTTTTACAGGATTTGATGCGCACTTTTCCCCTGACCCAGTTCATCGTCACCACCCACAGCCCGCAGGTGCTCAGCACTGTTCGCCGTGAAAACATCCGTGTGCTCGGCCAAAACTCTGCCGACATGCCCCTGGCCACCACCTACGGCCAGCCCAGCGGCGATGTGATGCACAGCGTGATGCTGGTTGATCCG
>CALMMY010000026.1 GCA_937868695.1 uncultured Comamonadaceae bacterium | reverse complement strand
CCCCCTGCAAACACCAGTTGCAGGGGGTCTTTCTGGAGCCTATCGCATCAGAACCGCGCGCTGAGGTTCAGGTGCAGTTTGTGGTCGCCGCGCTGGGGAGCATTGGTACTGGGGTTTTGAGCCAGGGACACCCGGCTGCCTTTGACAATGCGCCCGTAATCCAGCGCCAGTGCCAGCGAACCGCGTGCATAGCGCAAGCCCAACCCCACGCTGGCAGCGGAATCGCTGTTTGACTGGCGGCCACGCAGCCAGCCCGCATCGACAAACGCCAGAGGCCGAATGCCGCTGGGCCATTCGGGGGCCGTGAACTCCAGCGACGTGCTGAGCCCCGAGTCTGCCGACAGCACCCGCTCACCGGCACCGCGCAAATTGCCCGTCCCGCCCAGGCCAAACTGCTCGCCCGCAATCAGCGCAGTCGAAGCCCATTGGCCCTGGCCGCGCCAGCCCATCAGCCAGCCACCGGGCAGACTGTCCACCCGCCCGCCCTGAAACCGCAGGGCCTGCCAGCGGGTGGTGGTCACCGCAGGTCGCTCGCTCTGGTAGGCCTGCAAATGATTTCCGCCACCGCCCGACAGGTTGGTACTCAGGGACACCCCGGCATCCCAGTAGGCGGTATCGGTCTGCTGTTTGGCCCGGTATGACAGGGTGAGGGGGCGGCTGCGGCGCTGCTGCTGCCCGGCCAAGGGGATGCCATTGAGCTGAACGGGGTTGAACACCTTGTCGTCCAGGCCCACCACGGCAAACCGGGTCAGACCATCCTCGGTGCCGTAGTGGTGGGTGTAGCTGAAGCCCGCCGTGCGCCCAGCACCTGTGCTGGTGAAGGTGCCGAACTGCCCCACCACGTTCGAATCGGTGAAGCTGGCATCGAGCATGCCGCCCACGGCGTAGAACGGCACGCGGTAGGTCAGACCCACCTGGCGCACATCGCTCGGCCTGGCCAGCGAGGTGGTGTAGGCCACCGACAGCTGATGGTCACGCTCGAACAGGTTGGCGTGGCTGCCGACCAGCGACAAACGATCCCGCCCGGTGGACGCTGTGCCGGTGTTGGACAGACTGGCCGACCACTGCAAGGGGGGCGCGGCTTTCACGCGCACGGTGGCTTCAATCAGGTCGGGGTTGTCGTCGGAGGCTTTGAGGGCCACTTGCACCTGCTTGGCCGGGTTGTCGTTGGCCAGCGCCGTTTGCACGGCCAGCGCATGGAAATGGGGTGTGCCGCCCTCTTGCAACTCAGGCAGGCTGCGGCGGATGTTGGCTTCGCCAAATGCACCCGCGCCCTCCACATTCACTTTGCCAATGGCAAATTTCACCACCTGCAAGGTGAGGGTTTCGGTCACTTCCTGGGGTGGCAGAACAACCCGGTGCAGCGCATGGCCCTTGGCCTGCAAGCGGGCCTCCAGTGCCGATGTGGCCTGTTGCAGCGTATCCAGACTCAGCTCAGACCTTAAAAACGGGGCCATCACCAGCAATGTTTCGGTGCTGCCCAAGGGGTTGTCGCCAATCACCGAGAAGCCCCGCACCCGCCACTGCGCAGGTGGGGTGCCGCTGGCCGCTGGCGTACCGGCGGGCAACGCATCGGATGCAGAGGCCACAGCAGGCGCAGCCGTCTGGGCCATGGCCGCTGTGCCTGTCAGGCAGGCCAGGCAGCCCGCCAGCGACACCACGGACAGCCGCAGTGGAACGGAGGAAGATGGATGCAGGGTCTTGGACATGTTCTTCAGCGGCGGCATTGGTTGGACGAACGGACACCGGCCTCTTCCAGCACCGTGGTCAGCAGGGGATTGGGGTTGCTGGGCAGGGGCATGGGGTCAAGTTCCATGAACAGAGGCATCTGCAAGGGTCGCAGCGCACGGCCCAGACCATCGGCCAAGCCCACCTCACCCCGACCCAGATGCACCACACCGCCGCCGGGCGTGGTCAGCACAATGTGGCCATCGCGCACAAACACATACAGGCCCTGCGCCGATTCATCCACTGGTGTGGCCGTGAACAATGGAGCCATGTCCACCGGCACTGTGTCGGGGCGCTCGATACTGGGCAACGGAAGGTCGGTAATGGGGCGGATGGCGGTGGGGGACACAAACAACCCCTGCCCGGCCTGCAACACCTGCAAGGCCGTCTGCCCGTTGGGGGTGACCGTCATGCT
>CALMMY010000025.1 GCA_937868695.1 uncultured Comamonadaceae bacterium | reverse complement strand
AACGTTTCCAAGTGGTACGGCAGCTTCCAGGTGCTGACCGACTGCACCACCTCCATCCAGAAGGGTGAAGTGGTGGTGGTCTGTGGCCCGTCGGGCTCGGGCAAATCCACCCTGATCAAAACCGTCAACGCGCTGGAGCCCTTCCAGAAAGGCGACATCGTGGTCGATGGCATCAGCATTGCCGACCCCCAAACCAACCTGCCCAAACTGCGCAGCCGCGTGGGCATGGTGTTCCAGCACTTCGAGCTGTTTCCCCACCTGTCCGTGACCGAAAACCTCACGCTCGCGCAAATCAAGGTGCTGGGCCGCAACCCCGACGATGCCAAAACCAGGGGCCTGAAAATGCTGGACCGCGTGGGCCTGATGGCGCACAAAGACAAGTTCCCCGGCCAGCTCTCGGGCGGGCAGCAGCAGCGCGTGGCCATTGCACGGGCACTGAGCATGGACCCCATCGTCATGCTGTTCGATGAACCCACCTCCGCCCTCGACCCCGAAATGGTGGGCGAGGTGCTGGACGTGATGGTGCAACTGGCCAACGAAGGCATGACCATGATGTGCGTCACGCACGAAATGGGCTTTGCCAAGCGCGTGAGCCACCGCGTCATCTTCATGGACAAGGGCCACATCGTGGAAGACTGCAAAAAGAGCGAATTCTTCGGCAACCCCGAAGCCCGCTCGCCACGCGCCAAAGACTTCCTGAGCAAAATCCTGCAACACTGAAGCGCAACCGGAAGCGCAACCGGCCCACCGCCCGCCCCTGCAACCGCCACACACCAGGCACACCACCATCGCCCCCGAGACCCTTCCCCCCTACAAGGCCATCAGCCAGCCGCCCAGGCCCAGGCAGGCCTTGCTGCGTGCGCTGCTGACCCTGGCGGCGGTGTTGCTCATGGTGCTGGTGGGCATGGGGGTGTACCAGCGCAGCTTCAAAACCGGCACCGCCAGCCTGCGCGAAGCCTCCAACGCCCGGCTGGACTTGTTTGCCACCGTCGTCGAGGCACGGGTGCGCAGGCTCGAACCCGTGCCCGCCACCATCCAGCTCAACCCGCTGGTGGTGCGCCTGCTGGCCGACCCGTCCACCTCCAACGTCACCACCGCCAACGACTACCTGGCCCGCCTCAACGCCCACCTGGGCAGCGCGGCGGTGTTTGTGCTGGACGTGCGCGGCACCGTGCTGGCCACCAGCAACCTGACCCAGCCCGACGACAGCCTGTGGGGCGAAAGCGTGTCTTACCGCCCCTACTACCTGGAGGCCCTGGCCGGGCGGGCCACCCGCCACTTTGCCATTGGCAGCGGCAACCAGGCCGGGTACTTTGCATCGCACCCCATTTATGACGGCTCGCGCATCCTGGGCGTGGCCGTCATCAAAATCGGGCTCGATGCGCTGGAGCAAACCTGGCCCATGCTGGCCGCCCCCACCCTGGTGGCCGATGCCAACCATGTGGTCATCCTGTCATCGCAGCCCGGCTGGCGCTTCACCTCGCTGGCCCCCCTGCCGGTGGAGCGCCGGGTTGATTTGCAACTGGCCCGCACCTACGGCTCGCTGCGCCTGCCGCTGTTCCCGATTGATGTGACGCTGACGGTGGATGACGACACGCAAGAGGCGCAGGGCTTCGTCTCGGGCGATGTGGCCCGGCACCGCACCGAGCTGGGCGAACGGGGCAGCCAGGCCGGGCACCTGGTGCTGGGCCGCTCGCTCGACGGCATGGACTGGCGCGTGCTCATCTTCATCAGCCTGTCTGGCGTGCGCCACCAGGCCCTGCTCGACGGTGTGGGCGCGGGCGTGTCGGTGGCGCTGCTGATCATGCTGGTGCTGTACTGGAGCCAGCGCCGCCGCATCGAAAAGCAGAAACTGCTGGCCAAACAGATGCTGGAGCAAGCCAATGCCGACCTGGAGCACCAGGTGAGCCTGCGCACCCAGGAGCTGACCGATGCCAACGCCCAACTGCGCCGCGAAGTGGCCGAGCGCGAGCAGACCGAAATCACCCTGCGCGCCGCCCAGGACGAACTGGTACACGCCGGCAAAATGGCCGTGCTGGGCCAACTGGCGGCCAGCATCACCCACGAGCTGACCCAACCCCTGGGCGGCATCCGCACCCTGGCGGGCAACTCCGCCGAGTTCATGCGCCGGGGCAACCTGGCCGTTGCGCAAGAAAACCTCTCCATCGTGGCCCGGCTGGTGGATCAGATGGCCCACATCATCACCCCGCTCAAAAGCTTCTCGCGCAAATCCAGCGCCGCCCCCGGTGTGGCCGACATGGGCCGGGTGGTGGAGCAGGCGCTGTTTCTGTTTCAGCTGCGTTTGCGGCAAGACCAGGTGCGGGTCGTCAACCTGTGCCCGCCAGGGCAATGGCTGGTGTGGTGCGATGCCAACCGGCTGGAGCAGGTGCTGGTCAACCTGATTGGCAACGCCCTCGATGCCATGCGCGAAGCCCCCGAGCGCGTGCTCACCCTCACGCCCCAGCAGCCGCCCGATGCCACCCCGCCCGTGGTCAGCCTGAGCGTGGCCGACAGCGGCAAGGGCCTGAGCGACACCGACCTGAAGCGCCTGTTTGAGCCCTTTTACACCACCAAACCCAGCGGTGTGGGGCTGGGCCTGGGCCTGGCCATCTGCCGCGACCTTGTTGCAGAATTCCACGGCGACCTTGTGGCGCACAACCACCCCGGCGGCGGCGCGTGCTTCGTCCTCACGGTGCCCGTGAACCCGCCCGACACAACAGCGCCACAACCCGCCCCACCCTCACCTTGACATTCCCGGTACACCCGGCCTGACCGATGACCTCCAACCTCACCGTCTTTCTGGTTGAAGACGACAAAGACCTTCAACTGGGGTGCGTGCAGGCCCTGCAACTGGCCGACATTGCCGTGCGCGCCTTCGACTCGGTGGAAGCCGTGCAGCCCCACCTCTGCCCCGGCCTGGCCGGTGTGATCGTCACCGACATGCGGCTGCCCGGCGCACACGGCCTGGCCCTGGTTGAAGAAGCCCACGACATCGACCCCGACCTGCCCGTCATCATGGTCACCGGCCACGGCGACGTGACCCTGGCCGTGCAAGCCATGCGCAGTGGTGCCTACGACTTCATACCCAAACCGTTTTCGCCCGAGCAACTGGTGGAGGTGGTGCAGCGTGCGCTGGACAAACGCCGCCTGACGCTGGAAGTGGCCAACCTGCGCCGCGCCCTCACCCTGAGCGAAGGGCTGGAAGGCAAGCTGGTGGGCCACTCGCTCTCCATCCACCGCGTGCGCCAACTGGTGACCGAGGTGGCCGACTCACCCGTGGATGTGCTGATACGCGGCGAAACCGGCACCGGCAAAGAAGTGGTGGCCCGTGCGCTGCACGACCATTCACGCCGCCGCAACGCCCCCTACGTGGCCCTGAACTGCGGCGGCCTGCCCGACAGCCTGCTGGACAGCGAACTGTTTGGCCACGAGCCCGGCGCGTTTACCGGCGCACAGAAACGCCGCATTGGCCGCATCGAGCACGCCAACGGCGGCACCCTGTTTCTGGACGAGCTGGAAAGCATGCCCATGAGCGTGCAGGTAAAACTGCTGCGCGTGCTGCAAGAACGCTGCATTGAACGCCTGGGCTCCAACCAGAGCATCCCCGTGAACGTGCGCGTGGTGGCCGCCACCAAAGACGACCTGCTGGCGCGTGCGCAGCAAGGCAGCTTTCGCGCCGACCTGGTGTACCGCCTGAACGTGGTCAACATCAGCCTGCCCGCCCTGCGCGAGCGCCGCGAAGACATCCCCATGCTGCTGGAGCACTTCATGCTGCTGGCCGCCAGCCGCTACGACCGCCCCCTGCCCCGCCTGCCACAGGCCCAGCTGCGCCAGCTGATGGCCCGCGACTGGCCCGGCAACGTGCGCGAACTGCGCAACGTGGCCGATGCCCTGGTGCTGGGCGTGGGGCCGCAATGGACATCGCCCCACGCCGCACCACCCGATGCCAACGGCCACCCCGGCAGCGAGCCCGGCCTGGCCGAAACCGTGGAACAGTTTGAACGCAGCCTGATTGCCGATGCCCTGGAACGCCACGCCGGCAACGTGGGCCAAACCGCCAAAGCCTTACAGATACCCAAAACCACCCTGGTGGACAAGATCAGGAA
>CALMMY010000024.1 GCA_937868695.1 uncultured Comamonadaceae bacterium | reverse complement strand
TGCCCCCGCGCACCCGCAAGAGCGGCCCCAAGCCACCGTCGCGCTGGAGCGGGGCCGCTACCGCTGCCATCGAGCGGCTCGCCACCGTGGGCCGACCAGGGGTGCTGGCATGAGCGGGTGCCATGCCGCTGACAGGTCGGGCGTTCACCATTGGCTTGGGGCGGTTGCCATTGCCCTGCTGGTGCTCATGCCCACTGCTTTTGCCCACGGTGTGAAGGCGGGTGATTTGCGCATTGACCACCCTTACGCCGTGCCCAGCCGCCCTGGCCTGAGCACGGGTGCGGTGTATTTCAGGGCCATCAGCAACACCGGCACCCAGCCCGACCAGTTGCTGGGTGCCCGCACGCCGGCTGCCGCTTCGGTGGAGCTGCACCGCATGGAGATGGATGGCGACGTGATGCGCATGCGTGCCGTCCCCGCCATCGACCTGCCGCCCAACACCGAGGTGCGCCTGCGCCACGGCAGTGCCAATGGTCACCACCTGATGCTGCTGGGCCTGAAAGCTCCGCTGAAAGACGGCGACCGCTTTCCCGTGACCCTGACCTTCCGGCGGGCAGGTGAGCGTGAGGTGATGGTGTGGGTGCAGACACCGCGCGATGCCCTCAAACCAGAGGCGCACACGCATTAATTATTTGATAGCTGCTTACGCATTTCTATATTGAATAAAAGACTTTTTTGATGTTGAGTTTTTTGCCAACTCACATTGCCCGGCCAAAACGGCCTGCTGCGGCTTTGTCGTTTCGTCAGCGGGGCAGGGGGTGTGCGGGTGGTCGCCGCCGCTGGCTGCATCTGCTGTGGGTGTGTACGGTGTTCTCGGCGCTGCACGGCCTGCTGGGGGCGTGGGTGGTGCCCGCCGTGGCCAGCGGCCCGGTGGCCGAAATCTGCACGCCCACCGGCATGCAATGGGTGGTGCTGGACGATGCCCCCGCACCCGACAAAAGTTGGCCCAAGGGCCTGGCCCAGCCCTGCGTGTGGGCGATGGCTCATGTGGCCACTCCTCCTTCTCCGCTGCACAGCCAGCTCCCGCCAGGCTGGATCACCCGGCCAGGCGTTCCGTTTGACCGCTCCGGCCAGCGGGCTGCCCGCCTGCCCGCCACCGCCGACCGGGTGCTGCTGATGGCACCCATGCGGGCTCCGCCCAGCGCCTGACTGCCCACATCGCCGTCCGTCTGGCCGGTGTGTTTCCGTTTCAGCTTTTTTCTTGTCCGTCCGCAGCCAGTGGATGTGCCCCTGTGCGCGTCTGTCTGGCTGGCTAGGCGGGCCATGTATTGATCCCAACATTCGCATTGACACCATGAACACAACTTCTTTTCTCTCCCTGTCCCTCGCCGCCGTGGCCGCCGCTTCTCTCGTCGCCTGTGGTGGCGGGGGTGACGATGGCCCCAAAACTGTTGAACTGCAATTTGCCGCCATGGCTGGCAACACCGCCATTGGTTGCGGCTCTTCTGTGGCCGGGCTGGGCAGCACAGCCGCCACGGCTAACGTGAAAGACTTCCGCTTTTACATCTCGCAGGTCAAGATGATCCGCGCCGACGGTGTGGAGGTGCCGCTCACGTTGCCCGCCAACGACAACTGGAACTACACCGTTGGCTCAGACAGCGTGACGCTGGTTGACCTTGAAAACGCCACGGGCGATTGCCCCGCCGCCACCGGCACCCCGGCCACCAACACCGTCATCAAAGGCACGGTGCCAGCGGGCAATTACACCGGCGTGAAGATGACGATGGGCGTGCCGTTCGCCTTCAACCATACCGACTGGGCCAACCCCACCACCACCAACGCCCCGCTGGATATCCAGGCCCTGGCCTGGAACTGGCAGGGTGGCCGCAAGTTCGCCAAGATTGAAGTGACCGACCCCTTGGCCAGTGCGGTGGCCGGTACGGCTGGCAAGTGGACTGCCTCCACATTCAACTTCCATTTGGGCTCCACGGGGTGCATCGGCAACCCGGCCACCGGCACGCAGGTCAGCAGCTGCGCGGCCCCCAACCGCATGGATGTCAAGTTGGCTACCTTTGATCCGGCTACCCAAAAAATTGCAGTCGATATCAAACCTCTGCTGGATGGCACCAACGTCACCGTCAACCAGGCCGGTGCGGCTGGTTGCATGTCGGGCGGCACCGACCCCGAGTGCCTGAACGTGTTCAAAGCCTTGGCCATTGATTGGAAGGCCGACGGCACGGGCACAGGTTTGCCGATCAACGGTGGTGCATCTCAAACCCTGTTCAGGGCAGTGGCGAAATGATGGCCCGGCAGCGACTTGACAACAAGGCGCTGCCGGTTCGCTCCCACCGGCTGACCCAGAACTGGGTGGCGGGTGTGGGGCTGGCTGGCACGGCGCTGATGGTGACCGCCGCCCTGGTAACAGGTTGCGGGGGCGGTGGCACCACTGTGGTGGACACAACCGCTTCGGGTGGAACGGGGGCGGCGGTGGGCGGAGCCTGGGCGTGGGAGCTGCCCACCGGCTTTGCCGTGCCCAAGGTGCCCGAAGGCAACCCCATGAGCACGGCCAAGGTGGACTTGGGCCGCTTCTTGTTTTACGACAAACGCCTGTCGGGCAATGGCACACAGTCGTGCGCCAGTTGCCACCACCAGGACAAAGCCTTCACCGATGGCAAGGCCGTGGCCGTGGGCTCCACCGGGCAGTTTCACCCCCGCGCGGCCCAGGGCCTGGCCAACGTGGCCTACAACGCCACCCTGACATGGGTGAATCCCAGCCTGGTCACGCTTGAAAAGCAGATGGAAGTGCCCCTGTTCAGCGAAGATCCGGTGGAAATGGGCGTGAACGATGGCAACAAGGCCGATGTGCTCAAGCGCATCACCACCGACCCGCTGTACCCGGCCAAGTTTGCCGCCGCGTTTCCCGGTCAGACTGAGCCCCCGGGCTGGGGCCAGGTGATACAGGCCATTGCGGCGTTCCAGCGCACGCTCATTTCAGGCAACAGCAAATACGACCAGTACACCCAGGGCAAAGCTACGCTCACCCCGGCAGAAAACCGGGGGCAGGCGCTGTTCATGGGCGAAAAGGCCGAGTGCTTCCACTGCCACGGCAGTTTCAACTTCAACGACCAAGTGGTGCATGCGGCCAGCCGTGTGGTGGAAATTCCATTCCACAACACGGGGCTCTACAACATCGGTGGCACGGGCAACTTCCCAGAGGGCAACCAAGGTCTGTTTGAGTTCACGGCCAAACCGTCTGACCGGGGGCTCTTCCGCGCTGCCAGCCTGCGCAACATCGAACTGACCGCGCCTTACATGCACGACGGCAGCATCGCCACGCTGGAAGGCGTGCTGGACTTTTACGCAGCCGGTGGCCGCCACATCACCACAGGCCCCCATGCCGGAGACGGGCGGCTCAACCCCAACAAGAGCGACCTGATCACGCTCATCACCCTCGATGCGCAAGAAAAAGCCGACATCGTCGCCTTCCTCAAAACACTGACCGACCATGAATTCATCACCAACCCCAAATTTGCCGACCCCTTCGCAGTGGCCAAGTGAAGGCTCGGTGTCTGTCAGGCCTGTGCGCTTGGGGCCAGCCCCGGTGCAATCAGGCACGGCCACGGCCCCCGCGACCCCAGCCGCCCGCCGCGCACAACCACATGCGTTGAGTCTGCTGGCCAGCCTGTGGCCACTGGCGCTGCTGGCCGTGGCGGGCAGCGCCCAGGCCCACGGCGAGGCCGACGATGCCTTGCCCGCTGACCCCGGCGTGCGCCTGGGTGCCGCCGCAGCGGTTTCATGGCTTGATAGCCAACAAACATTGCCCAGCCAGCGCCTGCGCGGTTTTTTGCGCCAGGGTGACGCGGGCACCGACCGCCAGGGCGTGGGTCTGGAGCACGGCACGCTGAGCGCAGACTGGCGCATCAACGACTGGCTGGGGGCCGAGCTGGTGCTGGGCAAACACGGCAGCGATGCCGCCCACGTCGAATCGGCCTGGGTGCAGCTGCGCCACGATGTGGAGGGCGGTGGCGGTGGCGGCGACGGCCCGAGCTGGTGGCAACTGACCGCAGGCCGCCAGCGCCCTGCGCTGGGTGCAGCGATGGCGCAGGCCGGGCACCTGGACAGCTTCGGCCTCATGCCCCTGGCCAAACAGGTGGCTCTGAATGGCGACTGGATCGACGACGGCCTGCAACTGGGCTGGCGGCAGGACGGCAGTGCCGGGCGCTTCAGCGCCGATGCCGGGCTGTGGCGCGGGCAGGTGTTTCCGGGCGGGCAGGGCGCGTCACCCGTGCCCTCGGTGCATGCAGGCTGGGCGCAAGGCCCGTGGGCACTCGACGGCTGGGCCGCCAGCCTGCGCCCCACGCAACGTGGCAGCCTGGTCAACAGCCTGGCTGGCCACACCCACAGCGCACCCGTCTGCACGGCGGGGCTGAAGGATGTGGTCTGCTTTGCGGGCCGCAGCACCGTGGCCGGAGCCAGCGTGGTGTGGCAGGGCGCACAGTCACCGCTGGCCTGGCCGCTGACACTGACCGCCAGCGGCTGGCTGCGCAACGAGCACGGCAGCCTGGAGTCGGCCAACGGCTTGGCCGCGTACAGCGCCCGCAACCGGGGCAGCTGGCTGCAAGGCATGTGGAGCCTTGGTCCGCAGTGGCAGACCGGCCTGCGTCTGGAGCGGGCCTGGGCCACCCAGAGCCTGACCGGCGCGGGTGCCAGCCTGGTGGCCGCCGAAACCGGCCTGGCCGCCTACCAGCCCGCCAGCCGCCAGACCATCTTGCTGGCCTGGAGCCCCCGGCCCGATCTGAGCCTGGGCCTGGAGCTGGGCCGCGAACGCGCCGTCCACCCCACCACCGCAGGCAGCACCACCGCCAGGTTTGCCATGCTGAGGCTGGTCGCCAGCACCAGCTGGCTGTCTGGCGCGAAGTGAATGGCGGCCCCTCAGGGCTGGAAAGCCGTGGCCAGTTTTGCTGGGGGGATGCTCAGCAGCATCTGCATGCGGTGACCCAGCAGGTGCAGTGACTGCTGGA
>CALMMY010000023.1 GCA_937868695.1 uncultured Comamonadaceae bacterium | reverse complement strand
AAGTCCTGGTGGCCGGGGGTGTCGAGCAGGTTGATGACGCAGTCGCGGTATTCCATCTGCATCACGCTGGAGGCGACGGAAATGCCGCGCTGCTTTTCGATCTCCATCCAGTCGGAGGTGGCGTGGCGGGCAGCCTTGCGCGCCTTGACCGATCCGGCGATGTTGATGGCACCGGAGAACAGCAGCAGCTTCTCGGTGAGGGTGGTTTTACCCGCGTCGGGGTGGGAGATGATGGCGAATGTGCGGCGACGGCGCACCTGGGTTTCAATGTCAGACATGGGGCGCGATTATCGGGCAGGGGGCGGTTGGGCACGCCGGAGGCCTTGCCCCCGTGTGACAATCCGCGTATGCACCCCAAAGCCCTTTTAGAAGCCTGCACCGAACTGGTGCGATTGGTATTGAAGTTTGACCACCCGGCGGATGCCGTGGTGTCCCGTTATTTCCGCGAGAACAAGTCCTTCGGGCCGCGTGAGCGCAACACCCTGGCCGAAACCGCCTATGCCGTGCTGCGCCAGAAGCTGCTGTTCGAGTACCTGGCCCGATCCGGTTCCGGCTCGCGCGAGCGCAAGCTGGCCATTCTGGGCTTTCATGGCGACCGCAACTACATCAAGTCTGCGCTCGATGACAACGAGAAGAAATGGCTGGATGCCGCCACCAGCGTGCGCCCCGACGAGCTGATGGCACACCACCGCCACAACCTGCCCGACTGGCTGGTGGCCCCGCTCAAGGCCCAGGTGGGCGATGAGTTCGAGACCCTGGCCCGCAGCATGAACGAGCCCGCCGGGCTGGATGTGCGCGTCAATACCTACAAGCAAAAAAGACCCGTCGCTTTGGAACAGCTGAAAAAGCTGGCCATCGTGGCCGAGGCCACACCCTATTCACCCTGGGGTATCCGCATAGAGGGCAAGCCCGCACTCAACAAGTTGCCAGCATTCGTGAGCGGCGAACTGGAAGTGCAAGACGAAGGCTCGCAGCTGCTGGCCTGGTTGCTGGAAGCCAAGCGCGGCGAGATGGTGACCGACTTCTGCGCCGGAGCCGGGGGCAAAACCCTGGCCATCGGGGCGATGATGCGCAACACCGGGCGGCTGTACGCCTTTGACGTATCGGCCCACCGGCTCGATGCCCTCAAGCCCCGGCTGGCCCGCAGCGGCCTGTCCAATGTCCACCCCGTGGCCATTGCCCACGAGCGCGATGAGCGCATCAAGCGGCTGGCGGGCAAGATGGACCGCGTGCTGGTGGATGCCCCGTGCTCCGGCCTGGGCACCCTGCGCCGCAACCCCGACCTGAAATGGCGGCAGAAACCCGCCGATGTGGCCGAATTGCAAGCCAAGCAGATTGCCATTCTGGCCAGCTCGGCCCGGTTGGTGAAGGCGGGCGGGCGGCTGGTGTACGCCACGTGCAGCATCCTGCCCGATGAAAACGAGGCCGTGGCCGAGGCGTTTTCGGCTGCCCATCCCGATTTCGAGCTGCTGCCCGTGCCGGAGCTGCTGGCCCGCCTGCTGGCCGAGCAGGGCGATGAACAGGTGGCCGCAGCCACGGCGGCCACGCTGTGCAGCGGCCCCTATCTGCGGTTGTGGCCCCACCGCCACAACACAGATGGTTTTTATGCTGCGGTCTGGCAGCGTCGGGGCTGAAATCCCTGCCGTCTTCCTATGATGTAGCGCCCCCACCCGTTGGCTGCACGGGTGGATCTCACCAGCCTTCTACTTGGCACTCCAAACTTGTCTTCTCTCTACCTTGAACACTTTCGCCTGAACGAACCACCGTTTGGCCTCACGCCCAACGGCAAGTTCTTTTTTGAAGGGTGTACAAGGGGCGCGGTTCTGGATGCCTTGCAGCATGCTGTGCTGGATGATGACGGCATCATCGTGGTGGTGGGCGAGGTGGGCAGCGGCAAAACCATGCTCTGCCGCATGCTGGCCGAGCGCCTGCCGCGTGACCGCGTGGAGCTGGTGTACCTGGCCAACCCGTCGTTTGGGCCGGGAGAGATTCTGCATTCACTGCTGGCCGACTGGGGCCTGCCCGCCCCGACAGACAGGCCCGCACTCCTGGCCATCCAGGATGCGCTCATGGAGCGGCATGCGCAGGGTCGCCGGGTGGCGGTGCTGATTGACGAAGCGCAGGCCATGTCGCCCGAGTCGCTGGAAGAAATCAAGCTGCTCTCCAA
>CALMMY010000022.1 GCA_937868695.1 uncultured Comamonadaceae bacterium | reverse complement strand
CCGGCCTTGTTGGGCGAGCCCATGCCGATGACGGTTTTGCAGCAGATCAGCGTGGGCTTGCCGTCGGCCTGTGTGGCCTGTGCTTTGGCAGACCGGATGGCGGCATCGAGCGCTGCGGGGTTGTGCCCATCCACAGCCGGGATGACGTTCCAGCCGTAGGCCTCGAAGCGTTTGGGCGTGTCGTCGGTGAACCAGCCTTCCACATGGCCGTCGATGCTGATGCCGTTGTCGTCGTAAAACGCCACCAGTTTGGACAGGCGCAGCGTGCCCGCCAGCGCACACGCCTCGTGGCTGATGCCTTCCATCATGCAGCCGTCACCCAGAAACACGTAGGTGAAGTGGTCCACCACGCTGTGGTCGGGCCGGTTGAACGCCTGGGCCAGCAGCTTTTCGGCCAGGGCAAAGCCCACGCCGTTGGTGATGCCCTGGCCCAGCGGGCCGGTGGTGGTTTCCACGCCGGGGGTGATGCCCACTTCGGGGTGACCGGCGGTTTTGCTGTGCAGCTGGCGGAAGGCCTTGAGGTCGTCCATGCTCAGCGCATAGCCGGTGAGGTGCAGCAGCGCATAAATCAGCATGGAGCCGTGGCCGTTGCTCAGCACAAAACGGTCGCGGTCGGCCCAGTGCGGGTTGGCCGGGCTGTGCTTGAGGTGGCGGTTCCACAGCACTTCGGCAATGTCGGCCATGCCCATGGGCGCACCGGGGTGGCCTGACTTGGCTTTTTCAACGGCATCGACAGCCAGCATGCGGATGGCATTGGCCATCTGGCGGGCAACTTCCGGGGTGGGAGCGGGGTGGAGGGCGGGGGCGGCAGCAGACATGGGAGGCTTTCAGAACATGGGGTAGGTACAACGCCCCGCAACGGCACGGGCCGTGCGGGCACATGGACAAACGGTGTGGCGCAATCCGGTCGGGCTCGACCTCAACCACCCAGGGCGCGTTTGCGGCGTTCCATCATTCGCCAGATGAAGGGGGTGAAGATCAGCTGCATGGCCAGTTCCATCTTGCCGCCGGGCACCACGATGGTGTTGGCCCGGCTCATGTGGCTGCCGTTGATCATGTTGAGCAGGTACTGGAAGTCGATGCCCTTGGGCTTGGCAAAGCGGATGACGACCATGCTTTCATCGGGGCTGGGAATGTCGCGGCTGATGAAGGGGTTGGACGTGTCCACCACCGGCACGCGCTGGAAGTTGACGTGCGTGTGCTCGAACTGCGGGCAGATGTAGTTCACGTAGTCGGGCATGCGGCGCAGGATGGTGTCGGTCACGGCCTCGGTGCTGTAGCCGCGCTGGGTCTTGTCGCGGATGATCTTTTGTATCCACTCCAGGTTGATGACGGGCACCACGCCGATGAGCAGGTCGGGGTACTGGGCAATGTTGTGCTCGGGCGTTTTGACCGCGCCGTGCAGGCCTTCGTAGAACAGGATGTCGGTGGGCCGGGGCAGTTCTTCCCAGGGGGTGAAGGTGCCGGGCTCCTGCTGGTAGGGCGCGGCTTCTTCGGCGTTGTGCAGGTATTTGCGCGCACGGCCTGTGCCGGATTCGGCATAGCTTTTGAACAGCCCTTCCAGCTCGCCGAACAGGTTGTTGTCGGCCCCGAAGTGGCTGAAGTGCTTGTTGCCCACCGCCTCGGCTTCGGCGGCCTTGGCTTTCATTTCCTTGCGGTCGTAGCGGTGGTAGCTGTCGCCTTCGATGATGGCGGACTTGAGCCCTTCGCGGCGGAAGATGTTCTGGAAGGTTTT
This sequence comes from uncultured Comamonadaceae bacterium, assembly GCA_937868695.1. Taxonomy (GTDB): domain Bacteria; phylum Pseudomonadota; class Gammaproteobacteria; order Burkholderiales; family Burkholderiaceae_C; genus UBA2334. The sequence goes on along the minus strand of CALMMY010000022.1, from coordinate 432 downwards.
GGTGACGGTGGACGTACCGGCCCCGGACGATCCGGTGATGGCGATGATGGGATGGCGTTCTGACATGGCTTGTCTCCTGGTGATGGTTGGATGCTTGAAAACTGGATGAAAGACTTGCTTTTGAGATTGGCTTGTGGATTGGCTGGTTGGCTGGTTGGTTGGCGCTACCGCTGTCAGGGTGTGTGCCCTGTGGCCTTCACTGACTGCTGCGCATTCAGAGGCGGCCCCAGAGCACACACCCTGCCCTCGGCGGGTTTGGGTACGCGAAGCACCCATCAAGGCACGCTGGTGGTACTGGTTGCGGGTACACGGTCGGCCTGGACTGGCCAGTAGCGATGCAACTGACTGCACCACTTCGCCATGCACTTCTGCGTTTCCGCATTCCGGTTTTCCAGCTCTCGGCGCTCACGCACCTGGCGGGTGGAAGGGGTG